>JBDUAG010000388.1:0-4298 GCA_040004785.1 Burkholderiales bacterium
GCGCGACGGCTACCAGTGCGTGCTGATGAGTGTCATCGGGGACGCCCCCTTCCTCCGGTGCGTCTTCCGTTGCGGGCACCGCTGCGAGGAGGTCGAGGCCATCTTCGAACAGGTCGTCGGGCCGGCCATTCGCATCCGGGAGACGTTCTGGTTCAACCCGTCGATCTTCGTCGGCTCGAGTGGTGGGGCCTTGCCCATCCAGAACTCTGCCGAGATCCGTGCGGTGCTCGACGTGCTGGAGCGCCACGGCATGCCGCCGCTCGACTTGGCCCGCGAACCCGGTGGCCTGGACCGCCTGATGAACGAGCCGCAGCGCTTCCCGTTCAGCTTTCCCGACCTGCATCCGCAGGCACCGCACAACCTGGCCGACGAGTACGTCTCCAGCGGCCGCAACTCGTGCTTGAAGACCTTGATCGTCGCCTGGCTGGCCAGGAACCCGGCGTTCGAGAACCGTGTCGCCGATCTGCGCAAGTTCGTCGCGCAGCGTGTCGACGTCTCGGAAAAGGATCTCGCCCGCGTGGGCGACCATCTGCGCGCCATGTCGGCCTGACGCTTGTGCGCCTGCCGCAGCGTCGACCGGCGCGCGGCGCCCGCTTCAACGGCTGGACGGCTTCGCAAGGCCGTGGCGGACCGCGAGGCCGCCTCGGTCGCACTGTCCAGCGCCGAGCTGCATGGCGCTGGGCAGCCCGGTGGAACTGGGCAAGGCGATGTTCGAGGTCGCCTCCGAGGGCCACAGGCACATCGCCCAACGGTCATTTCTAAGCCGCTCAGAAAACCGCTGGGCACAGCCTGGGCATAAAGTGGGCACAGGATGGGCACAAAGCAAAAAGCCGCCCTTGCGGGGCGGCTTCTTCCTACTCGTTAGTTGTTGTTTTTGTTCGTGAATCTTGTGGTTGCGAGGGCAGGATTTGAACCTGCGACCTTTGGGTTATGAGCCCAACGAGCTACCAGACTGCTCCACCTCGCGACTGAGCCTACGACTATAGCACAGTGCGAGGCAACGCGCGAAGGTCAGAGACCGACCGCCTGCAGTGTCTTGAGGAACTGCCCGCTGTTCTGGAACCCCACGATTCGTGCATTCGCGACCTCGCGGCCGGACGCGTCGAAGAAGATCGTGCCCGGCGGGCCGAACAGGCCGAAGCGCTTGAGCAAGGCGCGATCGTCCGCGTTGTTGGCCGTGACGTCGGCCTTGAGCAGGAGCGCACCGCTCAGCTTGCGCTGAACCTGTGGGTCGCTGAACGTGTAGCGCTCCATCTCTTTGCAAGACACGCACCAGTCGGCATAGAAGTCGAGCATCACCGGACGGCCGGCCGTGCGAAGCGCGGCGTCGAGCTCAGCGACGCTGCGCAGCGGGCCGAACGGCAGTGCCGCCGCGGCAGCCGCCCCGCTCTCGGCGCGCCGTGTGAGGTGCGAGAGCGGCTGCAGCGGGTCGTTGCCGCCCGACGCCGCACCGGCGATCTGCAGCATGCCGATCACCGCGAGCACCGCCGAAACACAGCGCCGCCACAGGCTGCGCGACCAGCCCCCGTGCTGATGACCGTGGGTCTGCGAGACCAGCATCACCGCCGCACTGATCAACAGCGCACCCCACAGCGCGAGCGTCAGCGCAGCGGGCAGAACCGACTGCACCGTCCAGAGCGCGACGCCGAGCAGCAGCAGACCGAACAGACGCTTGACCTCGTTCATCCAGGATCCGGCGCGCGGCAGCAGCGCACCGGCCGAGCCGCCGACCAGCAGCAGCGGAACGCTCATGCCTGCGGCGAGCGAGAACAGCGCTGAGCCGCCGAGCATCACGTCGCCGGTGCGGCTCAAGTAGACGAGCGCCCCGGCCAGCGGCGCGGCCACGCAGGGGCTCACGATCAGCGCGGAGAGGCCGCCCATCACGAACACCGGGATGAAGCGCCCTGCCGGCAGACGCTGCGAGGCGCTTGCCATGCGGCTGTTGAAAGCGGCCGGCAACTGCAGTTCGTAGACGCCGAACATCGACATCGCCAACGCCACAAGGCCGAGCGCGAACGCGCCGAGCACCCACGGGTTCTGCAAGGCCGCGGCCAGCCCCGCACCCGCGAGGCCGGCCGCCACGCCGAGCGCGGTGTAGACCAGCGCCATGCCGAGCGAATAGCTCATCGCCAGCGCGAAGCCGCGCCCGCGCGAGACTCGCGCGCCCTGGCCGACGATGATCGACGAGAGAATCGGCAACATTGGCAGCACGCACGGCGTGAGCGAGAGCAGCACGCCGGCGACGAGGAACACGCCGACGACGGGCCAGAACTTCCCGTCGCGCAGCGCACTGTCGAGCGCGTCGTTGCCGGCCGCCGATGGCGCAGCGGTTGCCCGTGCGTCTGGCGCCGCGTCGACGGAAGGCAGGCCGGATGGCGTCTCGGTGGAGTTCATCGGACGCACCGTGCCATCGCCGCCGAAGCCTTTCAGGGCCACCTCGATGCCGCGTTGCAGCGGTGGGTAACACAGGCCGGCGTCGGCACAGCCTTGGCTGGAGACCAGCAACTGGAAGCGCGCCGGCGCCTGCTGCACCGGGATCGCGATGCGAACGGCGTCGCGGTAGGTCTCGACGTTCTTCTGGAACGTTTCGTCGAACTTGACCTTGCCCTGAGGCATGACCGGCGCACCCAGCGTCGCGCCGACGGCTTCGAACTTGAATTGCTCGCGATAGAGGTAGTAGCCCGGCAGCGCAGTGACCGTCACCTCGACGGTGCGATCGTCGGCTGCCCGCGCGGCCAGCTTGAACGCAATATCGGGCTCTAGGAATTCATCGGCGGCACGCGCCGCCTGTCCACCGGCGAGCAGCAGCGCCACGGCAACGAGTCGCAGCCAGAGCGTGAACAGGGAGTACATGCGCATGGAACCGGAGCTTACCGCCGACGCAATGTCCACCAACGCAAAGGGCCAGCGAGAGCCGGCCCTTTGAACGCTGGGTTCGCGACGAATTACTCGTCTGCCTTGGCTTCGGTGGCCGCAGGCTCCGGTCGATCGACGAGTTCGACGAAGGCCATCGGCGCGTTGTCGCCGATGCGGAAGCCCATTTTCAGGATGCGGGTGTAGCCGCCCGGGCGCGCCTTGTAGCGCGGGCCGAGTTCGTTGAACAGCTTGGTGACGATGTCGCGATCACGCAGGCGATTGAACGCCAGACGACGATTCGCCAGCGTGGCTTCCTTGGCGAGCGTGATCAGCGGCTCGACGACGCGGCGCAGTTCCTTGGCCTTGGGGACCGTGGTCTTGATCGCTTCGTGCTGCAGCAGCGAGTTGCACATGTTGCGCAACATCGCCTGGCGATGCTCGCTGGTGCGGTTGAGTTTGCGAAGTCCGTGACGGTGACGCATGGTGCTTTTCCTTTCTGACTAACTTATTGAACTCCGGCCGTATCAGGTACCGGGGTTTTGCACGTGACGCGCGCTGATCAAACGATCAACGTTTGTCCAAGCCCTGCGGGGGCCAGTTCTCCAGCCGTGCGCCGAGCGTGAGCCCGCGCGAAGCCAGCACTTCCTTGATTTCGTTGAGCGACTTGCGACCCAGGTTCGGGGTCTTCAGCAGCTCGGTCTCGGTGCGCTGGATGAGGTCGCCAATGTAGTAGATGTTCTCGGCCTTCAGGCAGTTCGCCGAACGCACCGTCAGTTCGAGCTCGTCCACCGGACGCAGCAGGATCGGATCGAACTGCGTATTGCGAGCCACCGGCGCATCGGCGAAGGTGCTGATCTCGCCTTCGAGCTGCGCGAACACCATTAGCTGCTCGACCAGGATCTTGGCCGAGTTGCGGATCGCTTCTTCCGGCGTGATCGCGCCGTTGGTGTTGATCTCCATCACCAGCTTGTCGAGGTCGGTGCGCTGTTCGACGCGGGCCGACTCGACCGTGTAGCTCACGCGAGCGACCGGCGAGAACGACGCGTCGAGAACGATGCGGCCGATCGACTTGGTCGGCTCGTCGCCGTAGCGGCGCATCGTGCCCGGCACGTAGCCGCGGCCCTTCTCGACCTTGATCTGCATGTCGAGCTTGCCGCCGTGCGACAGGTGCGCGATGACGTGCTCGGGGTTGATGATCTCGACGTCGTGCGGGGTCTGGATGTCGCCGGCCGTGACCGGGCCTTCGCCTTCCTTGCGCAGCACGAGCGTGACTTCATCGCGGTTGTGCAGGCGAAACACCACGCCCTTGAGGTTCAGCATGATGTGAACCACGTCTTCCTGCACGCCGTCGATGGCCGAGTACTCGTGCAGCACGCCGGCGATCGTCACTTCGGTGGGCGCGTAGCCGACCATCGACGACAGCAGCACGCGGCGCAGCGCGT
>JBDUAG010000389.1:0-4294 GCA_040004785.1 Burkholderiales bacterium
GGCCGTACAGCTGGGTCAGCCCGCAGGGCTCGAAGCGCGACGGCACGAGGATCGCGTCGGCACCGGCGATGAGCCGGTGTGCGAAGGCCTCGTCGTAGCCGATTCGCACCGCCACCGTATCCGAATGGGCGCGTGCGGCGTCGACGAACGCGGCCTCGATCGCCGGATCGCCAGTGCCCTGCAGCGCCAGCTGCCCTCCGCGCCTCAGCAGACCGGGCAAGGCACCGAGCAGCAGGTCCAGGCCCTTCTGCGAGGTCAACCGGCTCACCAGCCCGAACAGCGGCGCGTCGGCCTGTGGCGTGAGGCCCAGCTCGGCCTGCAGCGCGAGCTTGCAGGCCGCCTTGCCAGCCAGTTGCGTCGCCGAATAGCGCGTCGTCAGGCTGGCGTCGGTGGCCGGATTCCAGACCGCGCCGTCGACGCCGTTGAGCACGCCGGTCACGTCGCCGCCGCGGCCGCGGATCACGCCGTCGAGCCCGAAGCCGAACTCGTGGGTGGCGATCTCCTTCGCGTAGGTCGGGCTCACGGTCGTCACGCGCTGCGCGAACTTCAACCCGGCCTTCATGAACGACAGCTGCTGGTGGTACTCGACCCCGCTGGACGCCATGAAGCGCGACGGCAACCCGAGCATCGCGAAATCGCCACTCGGGAACAGGCCCTGGTACGCAAGGTTGTGCACGGTGAAGACCGTCGCCGCCCGCGTCGGCGGGTGCGCGGCGATGTAGGCGCAGCTCATCGCGGCGTGCCAGTCGTGGGCGTGGACGACGTCGGGCGTCCAACTGCGGTCGAGCTCGCCGCCGGCGAGCAGCGCGCCGACCCAGCCGAGCAACGCGAAACGCTGCACGTTGTCGGTCCATTCGCTGCCGTCGCTCGACTGATAAGGACTGCCCGCGCGCCGGTAGCGGTAAGGCGCGTCGACGATGTAGACCGGCACCTTGCTGTAGGGCATGCGCCCCAATCGCAGCGTCACGCGGGGCGCGCCGAAGCACGGCCCGATCTCGCAGACGATCTTCTGGTGCGACACCGCATCGACGATCGCCGGCAGGCCCGGCAACAGCAGCCGAACGTCGGCGCCGGCCGCGATCAGGGCCTGCGGCAACGCCCCCAGCACATCGGCCAGACCCCCGGTCTTGACCAGCGGAAAGATTTCGGCGCCAACATGCAATACCTTCATGTCATCAATTTGTCGAGCATCCCGCGCGTGACCAGCGTGATGCCGTTCTCCGAACGCATGAAGCGCTTCGCATCGAGCTCGGCGTCTTCGCCAATCACCATGCCATCGGGGATATTCACGCCGCGATCGATCACGCAGCGTGTCAGCCGCGCGCGGCGGCCAACCTGCACTTCGGGCAGCAGCACCGACCAGTTCACGACCGAGTGCGAATGCACGCGCACGCTCGAGAACAGCACCGAGCGATGCACCGCGCCCGAGACGATGCAGCCGCCCGACACGACCGATTCGATCGCCATGCCGCGACGGTCCGGCTGGTCATGCACGAACTTGGCCGGCGGCAGCTGGGCCTGATGCGTCCAGATCGGCCAGCGCGTGTCGTAGAGGTTCAGCTTGGGGTCGGTCGCGGTGAGGTCGATGTTGGCGTCCCAATACGCGTCGATGGTGCCGACGTCGCGCCAGTACGCTTCCTCGCCGCGCCGCGTGCCGACCGCGCTGAGGTCGAACGGATGCGCGGCCGCGTTGCCGTTCCTGACGGCTCGCGGAATGATGTCCTTGCCGAAATCGTGGCTCGAGTCCGGGTCGTGGATATCGCGCTCGAGCTCCTTGTAGAGAAAGCGCGCGTTGAAGATGTAGATGCCCATGCTCGCCAGCGAGCGGGTGTCGTCGCCGGGCATGGTCGGCGGGTCGGCGGGCTTCTCGACAAAGTCGGTGATCAGATACTTGTCGTTGATCGCCATCACGCCGAACGCGGTCGCCTCGTGCTTCGGCACGGCATAGCAGCCGACCGTGCAGTCGCGCCCCTTCGCCACATGATCGGCCAGCATCAGCGCGTAGTTCATCTTGTAGATGTGGTCGCCGGCGAGCACGACGATGTAGTCGGCGCCGTAGCTCGCGAGGATGTCCTGGTTCTGGTAGACCGCGTCGGCGGTGCCGCGGTACCAGCTCTCGTCGTCGGTGCGCTGCTGCGCCGGCAGCAGGTCGACGAACTCGTTCATCTCGGGCTTCAGGAAGCCCCAGCCGCGCTGCACATGCCGCAGCAGGCTGTGCGACTTGTACTGCGTGATCACGCCGATGCGGCGGATGCCGGAATTGAGGCAGTTCGACAGCGCGAAATCGACGATGCGGAACTTGCCGCCGAAATAGACCGCCGGCTTGGCGCGACTGTCGGTCAGGCTTTTCAGGCGGCTGCCGCGCCCGCCCGCCAGCACCAGCGCGACGGCTCGTTTGGGAAGATCGAGACTGAGGGCGAGTTCGTCGGGGGTCATGTTGTTGTCTCCTGATGTCGATTCATTGTCGCGTGCGACCGCCGCGCCCGCACCCGTGTTCTACCCGAATCTCCGGCCGCGGGCGCAAAAATTGCAGGTTGCGGAGCGGGTACGTCGTGTGCCGATGCGACACTCGGCATGGCTCGACATTCAGACGACAAAAGGACTCTGCCGTGACATCCCTCCCCTCCGCTTCGATACTCCCCGGCGTCGCCGACCGCATTGAAGACGAGCTGCTCGATACCGTTGGTGTGGCGCCGGCCGACGCGACGCCGAACGACCTGATGCAGGCGGTCTCGCAGGTCGCCCGCCACCAGCTGTCGCAGCGCTGGGTCAAGACCCAGGCCGAGCAGCGCGACCAAAAGGCGCGGCGCGTCTACTACCTCTCGATGGAATTCCTGATGGGCCGCACGCTGAGCAACGCGCTGGGCGCACTCGACCTGCGCGGCGACGCCGCGGCGGCGATGAACGCCCATGCACAGAAGCTCGAGGATGTCGCCGACGAGGAAAAAGACGCCGCACTGGGCAACGGCGGCCTGGGCCGACTCGCCGCCTGCTTCCTCGATTCGATGGCGACGCTCGGCCTGCCCTCCTTCGGCTACGGCATCCGCTACGAGTACGGCATGTTCGCGCAGGAGATCAAGAACGGCGCGCAGATCGAGCACCCGGACCCGTGGCTCGAAGACGGCACGGCCTGGGAGTTTCCGCGTGCCGCGCTGACCTACCCGGTTCGCTTCGGTGGCTGGGTCGAGCACCACGGCGAAGGTGCAAGCGCACGCGCGACGTGGCGGCCGAGCGCCGAGGTCGCGGCCAAGGCCTACGACATGGTGATCCCTGGCCACGGCACCGCCAAGGTCAGCACGTTGCGCCTGTGGAAGGCCGCGGCGCCTGCGCACATCGACCTGAACGCGTTCAACACCGGCGACTACGCGCGTGCCGCGAGTGCGAAGAACGAGTACGAGAACATCTCGTGGGTGCTCTATCCGAACGACAGCACGCCGGCCGGCCGCGAGCTGCGACTGCGCCAGGAGTATTTCTTCGTCGCCGCCTCGATGCAGGACCTGATCGAGCGCCACCTCGACGAGCACGGCACGCTCGCGAACCTGGCCGAGAAGGTCGCGATCCACCTGAACGACACGCACCCGGCGATCGGCGTGGCCGAGCTGATGCGCGTGCTGTGCGACGAGCACTCGATGCACTGGGAGCAGGCCTGGGCGATGTGCGGCAAGGTGTTCTCGTACACCAACCACACGCTGATGCCCGAGGCGCTCGAGACCTGGCCGGTCGCGCTGATGCAGCACGTGCTGCCGCGCCACCTCGAGATCATCTTCCGCATCAACCAGGACCTGATGGACATCGCGGCCGCGCACCGCCCGGGCGATGTCGACTTCATGTCGAGCCTGTCGCTGATCGACGAGCGCGGCGAGCGCCGCGTGCGCATGGCCAATCTGTCGATCGTCGGCAGCCACAAGGTCAACGGCGTCTCGGCGCTGCACTCCGATCTTCTCGTGCAGACCATCTTCAAGGACTTTGCCGAACTCTGGCCGGACCGCTTCACGAACATGACCAACGGCGTGACGCCGCGGCGTTGGCTCTCGCAAGCGAACCCGGGCCTGACCGCCCTGCTCGACAAGACGCTGGGCAGCGGCTGGCGGCTCGACCTCGATCAGCTCAAGGGGCTGCTCGAGCACAAGGCGGACCCCGAGTTCCGCAACGCCTTCATGGCCGTCAAGCGCGAGAACAAGGCCCGGCTGGCCGCGCTGATCGAGCGCAAGACCGGCGTGGCTGTCGACCCGGAAAGCCTGTTCGACGTGCAGGTCAAGCGCATCCACGAATACAAGCGCCAGCTGCTCAACGT
>JBDUAG010000390.1:0-4293 GCA_040004785.1 Burkholderiales bacterium
GAGTCGACCGCGCGCCACCTCGGCATCGAGGTCGACGAGGCTCTCGAGATCTCTGAACAGACCGAGATTTGATCGGGGTCTGCCGCGAGCCGCCTGGACGCCGAACTCCTCTGGGCGGCCTTTCACGGCTCAAGTGCGGTCTTGAAGGCAGCTTCCTGGTGAGGACGGCAACTGGTCCCGGCCAATTCCCATCACCCGCGAATGGCAGCTGTCAGGGCGCACGGCATATTCATTGGTGTCCCGGTTGATGCTGCGCTTCACGAGTCTTCGCTCGGATCACGCAGCTGCCGACACTCAGGGTGCAAGCCCCATTTGCTTCATGAGGGACTGGTTGTCCCACATCAGCCATTCCTCGTCCATCACACCACCCTGCCAGTGACCGATCGTCACCATGGTCGACTTGAAAGCCTTGCCCGTCGGCGGCGTGGACTTCCCATTGCCGTTTGGCATCGGCTGGGTGAAGGTGCCTTCGAGCACCCCTTGCACCGCCGTCCAGGCGCCGGACGCGATCTTGATCGGATGTTCACGAATGCGGGTGTCCGGGGCAAACACGAACATCGGCTTCAACTGCTCTACGTGGGCATCGAGGCCGCGCGTCACGCTGCCGTCCGGATAGTGGACCACGATGTCCTTGCTGTGGCTGCGCGCAAGTTCGTTCCACTTCTGGCCCGTGTAGACGTTGAAGTCCAGATCGTCGAAGTTCGCTAGATTGGCTGACTCGCCTTGGCGAGCCTTCTGCACCGCCAGCAGCTGTTGCTTCATCAGGCTGATGTCCGCGGGACTTTGCGCAGACTGGCCGAAGGACGCGGAGGCGGCGGCCAGCAGGACGATGGAGAGGGCGAGTTTCTTCATGTCGGTTCCTTGTGTGGCTCGGTCGAAAAATGACCGAAAGCAAAGAGTACGAACTCCGACGAGAATGCACTAGCCGGCAAAGTTGGCTTTGAGAATGCACATCCATGGACAATCAAGTGGACCTGAACGCTGTGGCCGTGTTCGTGCGGATCGTCGAAGCGGGCAGCCTTTCGGCAGCCGCACGGTTCCTCAAGATGCCGAAGACAACGGTTAGCAAGCGTCTGGCCACGCTGGAGCAGTCGCTCGGCGTAGCGCTGATCACGCGGACCACGCGCAAGCTGCACATCACCGAGGCAGGGAGGGCCTATTTCGAGCGCTGCCGGGATGCCATGCGTCGCTTGGAGCAGGCGCGCGTCGAAGTGTCTTCATCCAGGGAGCACCCCGCCGGCCAACTCAAGATTGCCGCGCCGGTCGACATCGCGCATTGCGTGCTGCCCAAGGTGATCGACGCTTTCGTCGCGCGGTACCGCGGCGTCACGGTGGATCTGAGGGTCTCGAACGAGGTGGTCGACTTTCTGGACGAAGGCATCGATCTCGCGGTGCGCGCTGGGCCTATGCGTGACTCGACCCTTGTTGGCCGACGATTCATCGAACTGACCGCCAATGTGTACGCTTCGCCCGACTACCTTCGGCGCTACCGGGCGGCATTGCGGCCGCAGGATCTTTCGTCTGCCGACTTCATCGCGTACTCGACGATGCGGCGCCTCGAACTGGTCAGGGGGCGCGCGTCGGTGAAGATTGACGTCAATCCAACGGTCGTCGTGGACGATCTGCAGACAGTCAAGGAACTGGTTGCCCTCGGGACAGGCGTTGGATGGCTGCCAGACTTCCTCGCGCAGACGGATAGGGCTGGTATGGTGCCTGCGGTGCCGGGATGGCAGGCCCGGTCCGTCGGGGAAGTCCACTTTCTCTTCGCCAACCCGAAACACCCCTCGCCGAGCGTCAGGGCCTTCGTCGCCCTTGCCATCGAAATGCTGCCATCGATCTTGCGCAGCCAGTAGTCTCGTACGAGCGATGTTGGCGTTGAAAGTCGACATCGTGCGCGCCTGCTCGCGATGCAGCGGCCATCGCGTGAATACGATGAAGGGTCGCCTGCGCGAAGACGGCGGCGAGGGGGTTCCGAGATCCCGGACGCCTGCGTGTAGCAAGTGCCAAGCTGTGGGCTGGCCTGTAGATGGGAACGACGTCGTTCCCTTCAGCGCAATCTGATTGACTGTTCTGCGGCAACCGGTTCGCGAAATCGAGTGTCGCCTCAGGGTCGCTGAGGCCCAGTATCGAGTCAACCGTCGCTTCAATCTGCGCTCCATCTTCGCTCGACCTGCTGCGCGCCGTTTGCCTTTCAACCCCAGCCCCGGCGCACGTCATTCGTGTGGCTGAGGTTGGTCGCCAATCAAGATCTCGATTGATTTATTGAGGATGACGGAGGCTCATTCGGCGGTGAGCCTCGCCTTCTGGACGACGCCCTTCCACTTCGCGAGCTCATTCACCACCAAGGTTCGCAACTGATCGGGTGTGCTCGTCCCCACATCTGCACCGTGATCCTCCATCCGCTTGATCACGTCCTTGTCCGACAACACCTGGTTTAGCGCCTTGTTCAGCTGATCGACGATCGCCTTCGGCGTCTTGGCAGGCGCGAAGATCGCGTACCACTGCGTCACGTCCACCCCATCAACGCCGGCCTCCTTCAGTGTCGGTACATCCGGCAGGCTCGCGACCCGTTTAGGCCCCGCCACCGCCATCGCCTTGAGCTTGCCGTTCTTAATGAACGGGTAGGCGGTGAAGAGGCTCGGGAACATGAACTGGGTCTGCCCGCCGATCGCGTCGCTGACGGCCGGTGCCGCGCCCTTGTACGGCACTCCGAGCATCACCACGCCGGCGTTCAGCTTGAACAGTTCTGCGGCGAAGTGCGGAGCCGTTCCGTTGCCCGCCGATGCATAGGTGTAGCGATCGGGCCTGGCCTTGAGTTGCGCGACCAGGTCCTTCACGTCCTTCACGCCGACCGATGCATTCGCCACCATCAGCGTCGGCGAGTAGCCGACCATCCCGATCGGCTCGAAGTCGTTCACCGGGTCGTACTTCAGCTTCTGCAGCGCCGGGTTCATGCTGTGCGTGGCGATGTAGCCGAGCATCAGCGTGTACCCGTCCGGCGCCGCACGGGCGACGAACTCGCTGGCGATCGACCCGTCGGCGCCGGCGCGGTTATCGATGACGATGGTCTGGCCGAGCAGGGGCCCGAGCTTCTGCACAATCGTGCGCGCCATCGCATCGTTGCCTCCGCCTGCGGCGGTGGGCACCACGATCGTGATCGTCTTGGCAGGAAAGGTCGCGAACGCCGGCGCGCTGGCTGCCGAGGCGCCAGCGGGAAGCGTCGGCAGGGTGATTGGCTTCAGCTCAGCGGCGTCTCCTCTTGGAGGTCTCGAGAAGACGTAGTCGGGAATATGCAATTCGCCTTGCAGAATTTTTCGGGCGGTCCGAACGAGCGAGGCACTGCGGATG
The DNA here is from genome assembly GCA_040004785.1 of Burkholderiales bacterium. Classification (GTDB taxonomy): domain Bacteria; phylum Pseudomonadota; class Gammaproteobacteria; order Burkholderiales; family Burkholderiaceae_C; genus LMDS01. The sequence continues at coordinate 3,349 of JBDUAG010000390.1, forward strand.
GCCGCGCTATCGCCCTCGCCTTCCACCTCGACTTCGACATCGATCTGCCCCGCTGGGTGCAGCACCACCAGCGCGCGCTTGCCCATGATCGACTGTCTGCCGCTCGCCACCGTGCCGGGCAAGGCGAACGCACTGGCAACGCCGATCGCCCCAGTGACCGCATGTGACGCGTGGCAGCGCCTTGGCGTGAAATAGCGCGACGTGATGCTGTCGCGCCCGACCCCCGCGCTGACCAACACGGGCTTGGGGATCACGCTGGCCGACACGTCGCCGAGGCCCATGCGCTCACCGGCCGCGAGGCGCAGTGCCTCCAGTCGAACCAGCAGGGCGACGTTCGCGTCCAGTTCGTCCGGCGATTCCACACCTGTGACGCCCAGGTCGGCGGCCCGCACGATCATCAACGGCATCGCCGCGTCGATGCAGGTGACCTCCGTGCCGTCGATCAGATCGATGCGATGGCCGGTGGGGAACACGCTGCCGGTGACCGCGCCCCAGGCGTCCAGGAAGTTAAGGTGGATCGGTGCCGCGGTGCCCGCGACGCCGTCGATGCGTGCGTCGCCGTCGTAGGTGATCCGCCCACCCGGCGTGCGCACGGTCACGTCGATGCGCGAGCCGGTGTTGACATCGAAGACACGCGCCGTGGTCGTGCCCTCCGTCGCCTCGATCAGGCCTTGCTCGATCGCGAAAGGCACGACGCCCGACAGCATGTTCCCGCAGTTCGGGCGGGTGTCGACCGAGCGCTGCCCGACGCCGACCTGCGCGAACAGATAGTCGAGGTCGCAGCCGGCCTGAGTCGATCGCGACACGATCGCCACCTTGCTGTTGAGCGTGCTGCCGCCGCCGACGCCATCGAGCTGCAAGGGGTCGGAAGCTCCGACCGCGCCGATCAACACCTCGTCGCGCGTGGCGTCGTCTTCGGGCAGCCACTCACGCAGGAAGAAGGGG
>JBDUAG010000391.1:0-4285 GCA_040004785.1 Burkholderiales bacterium
GTGTTGAACACCTTGTCGCCGAAGTGCGACTTGAGCTGTTCGCTGACCTGCTGCTGCAAGGTGATTCTCGGGTCGAACATCACGCGCAACAGGCCGATGATCTCGAGCGACGGGTTCAGGTTGGCATGCACCTGCTTGATGGTGTTGACCAGATCGCTCAGGCCTTCGAGCGCAAAGTATTCGCACTGCATCGGCACGACCACGCCATGTGCGCTGCACAAGCCGTTCAGGGTCAGCAAGCTCAGCGACGGTGGGCAGTCGATTAACACGAAGTCGTATTCGCCATCCACTGCTTCGAGCGCACCCTTGAGCCGACGGTCGCGCCGCTCGAGTTCGACCAATTCAACCTCGGCACCGGCGAGTTCGCGGTTCGCGCCCAGCACGTCGTAGCCGGCCTTCGGGCTGGGCTGGCGCGCCTCGGCAATCGAGGCGTTTTCGAGCAGCACGTCGTAGATGGTCAATTCCAGCGCGCGTTTGTCGACGCCCGAACCCATCGTCGCATTGCCTTGCGGATCGAGATCGACGACCAGCACGCGTTTGCCGATCTGGCTCAGTCCGGCGGCGAGGTTCACGGTGGTCGTGGTCTTGCCGACGCCGCCCTTTTGGTTGGCAATGCAGAAAATTCTGGCCATGGGCGGTTCAGTGGGGTGCGCCAGGCGGCGCCGTCAGCGGGATTGAGACGGATTATAGAGAGGGCGCTGGTCGCATCCAGACCAGGCAACGCTCGGCCTCAAGCTGTGGAACTGTCAGTTGTTCCACGTGAAACACATCGACGTCCTCGGGCAAGGCCGCCTGCTCGTCGGCTGGCGCTCTGCCCTTCATCGCGAGCCACACACCGCCCGGGGCGAGGTGTTGGCGGGTCAGCGCCACGAAATCGGACAGCGAAGCGAACGCCCGCGAGGTGACCACGTCGAATGGCGCGGCTTTCAGCTGCTCCACCCGTGCATGCTCGGCGTGCAGGTTGTGCAGCCGCAGGCTCGCGGCAGCCTGGCGAATGAATGCGGCCTTCTTGCCCACCGTGTCGACGCAGGTGACTGCAATCGTCGGGCACAGGATGGCGATCACGACACCCGGCAGACCGCCGCCGCTGCCCACGTCGAGCAGGCGGCGAGGGGCCTTGTCCACGAGCTGGCGCCGCAGTGGACCAATCACCGTGAGGCAGTCTGCGATGTGCTGGATCAGCATGCGGCTCGGGTCGCGGACCGCGGTCAGGTTGTAGGTGCCGTTCCAGCGCTGCAGCAGATCGAGGTAGGTCAGCAGCTGACCCGCAAGCGCATCGTCCAGGGGCAGCGCCAGCTGACCCGCGATGTCGCGCAGCCGCGCGCGACGCGGGGCGATGCCGTCGATTTCAGGCGGCGGCATCCGTGGTCCGGTCATTCGCGGCGACGAAGCCTTTGAAGCGTCCCTTCTTCAGATGGATCAGCAGCAGCGACATTGCTGCCGGCGTCACGCCAGAGATGCGCGAGGCCTGGCCCAGCGTCTCGGGGCGGTGTTTGGCAAGCTTTTGCCGCACCTCGTAGCTCAGCGCCACCACCTGCCCGTAGTCGAATTCGTCGGGCAGACGCAGATTCTCGAAGAGGGCCGAGCGGGCCACGTCGTCGATCTGTTTGTCGATGTAGCCCGAGTATTTGGTGCTGATCTCGACCTGCTCGATGACCGCATCCGCCAACGGCTGGCCCAACTCGGCGCGCAGCGTTTCACGTGAAACAAGCGGCGCGATGCCGGCGACCACCGCCACCTCGGTCAAAGTGTCGAAGCCGATGCCCGGCCGCCTGAGCAGGTCCGCGAACCGGTACTCGTGCTCGATGGCCTTGCCGAGCAGGCGCTCGCCTTCCGCCGCCGGGAGGATGCCGGGGCGCACCCAGGTCGATCTCATGCGCTCGGTCTCGCGGGCCAGCGCGTCGCGCTTGCGGTTGAATGCGGCCCAGCGCGCATCATCCACCAGGCCCAGGTCGCGGCCGGTCTCGGTCAAGCGCATGTCGGCGTTGTCCTCGCGCAATTGCAGGCGGAACTCGGCGCGGCTGGTGAACATCCGGTAAGGCTCGGTCACGCCCTTGGTGATCAGGTCATCGACGAGCACGCCGAGGTAGGCTTGGTCGCGTCGCGGTGCCCAGGCACCATCGCCGCGAACCTGCAGCGCAGCGTTCAGCCCGGCGAACATGCCTTGCGCTGCGGCCTCCTCGTAGCCGGTGGTGCCGTTGATCTGGCCTGCGAAGAACAGGCCGCCGATCGCCTTGGTCTCGAAGCTCGCCTTCAGCGCGCGCGGGTCGAAGTAGTCGTATTCGATCGCGTAACCGGGCCGCAGAATGTGAGCGTTCTCCAGCCCGAGCATGCTGTGCACGGCGGCGAGCTGCACATCGAACGGCAGCGAGGTCGAGATGCCGTTGGGATAGAACTCGTGCGTCGTCAGGCCCTCAGGCTCCAGGAAGATCTGGTGCGAATCCTTGTCGGCGAACCGATTCACCTTGTCCTCGATGCTCGGGCAGTAGCGCGGGCCGACGCCATCGATCAGCCCTGTGAACATCGGGCTGCGGTCGAAACCGGCCCTGATGATCTCGTGCGTCCGTGCATTCGTGTGCGTGATCCAGCAGGGCACCTGTGGTGGGTGCTGCGCGGCGTGGCCCATGAAGCTGAACACCGGCACCGGATCGAGATCGCCGGGCTGTTCCGTCAGCACGCTGAAGTCGATGCTGCGGCCATCGAGACGCGGTGGCGTGCCGGTCTTGAGCCGGCCTTGCGGCAACTTCAGTTCCTTCAACCGCGCCGACAACGCCACCGCCGGCGGATCGCCCGCGCGGCCCGCGCTGTGGCTTTGCAGGCCGACGTGGATCTTGCCATCGAGGAAGGTGCCCGCGGTCAAGACCACAGCCCGAGACTTGAAGCGAATGCCCACTTGTGTGACGGCGCCTGCCACGCGGTCATTTTCGAGCATCAGATCATCGCAGGCGCCTTGAAACAGCCACAGATTCGGCTGGTTCTCCAGCCGGCGTCGAATCGCGGCCTTGTACAGGATGCGATCGGCTTGCGCGCGCGTAGCGCGCACGGCCGGGCCCTTCGAGCCGTTCAGGATGCGGAACTGGATGCCAGCTTCATCGGTCGCCGCGGCCATCGCGCCGCCGAGCGCGTCGATCTCCTTGACGAGGTGGCCCTTGCCGATGCCGCCAATCGACGGGTTGCAGCTCATCTGCCCAAGCGTCTCGATGTTGTGCGTGAGCAGCAGCGTGGCCGCGCCCATGCGCGCCGCGGCCAGCGCGGCCTCGGTGCCGGCGTGGCCGCCGCCCACCACGATCACATCGAATTCTTTCGGGAACAGCATCGCGTGCCTGCTTTTTGAGCAAACCGGAATTGTAGAGAGGTCCCGGCGTGGCGAGTCACCCGAGGGCCACACGCACCATCTCCGTGTGGGGAATGCCATCCTCCAAATACGGTGGCCCAACCGCGACGAAGCCGAGTTCGGCATAGAACGACTCCAGCCGCGCCTGCGCCGAGAGGCGGATGCCCTGACCCGGGAACGCCTCGGTACAACACTCGATCGCGCGCCGCATCAGCTCGCGGCCGAGCCCGGTACCGCGCGCCGCGGCGGTCGTGATCACGCGCCCGATCGACGGCTCGGCGTACTTCTGCCCGGGGTGCACGACACGCGCATACGCGAGCGGTACCTTGTGTTCCGGCGACCACGCGGCGAGATGCCACGAGGCCGCGTCGAAGCCGTCGGCATCGAGGTAGACGCAGGCCTGCTCGATCGAGAAGACCTGTTGCCGCGCCATGTAGATCGCCTGCAGGTCGAACACGCTCAGTTCGTCGAAGCGGCACCAGCGCCAGGTCGGCGGAGCAGGGTTGATGCGGTGGTCGGATGGGCCCATCCCGCCATCATCGTGGATTCGTCAGCCCTCGCAGAGGCGTCATGCGCAAGGCACTCGTCGGCCTGCTCGCAAGCGTCGGCGCGCTCGCCGCCTACCTGTTCGGTCTTTGACGCGCCTCAGCGCACGGCCGCACTGCGCAGCGTGCGCGCAACGAACCACACCGACACGGCCGCGATCAGCGTGCACACCAGCAGCGGCGCGAACAACTGCTCCGCCCCGAAGGCCTCGCCTTTCAGCACCCGCGTCATCAACAGGTTCTGCGCCAGCGCCGGCACCCAGAGGTACCAAGGCGACTCCTGTCCGAGGCTGAACACATTGATCAGCGGCAGCAGCGAGGCTGCCAGCATCACCACGGTGGCGCTCGCCTGCGCCTCCTTGAAGGTCTTGCAGCGGATCGCCACCGCCATCAGCAGCGCCGAGGC
>JBDUAG010000392.1:0-4284 GCA_040004785.1 Burkholderiales bacterium
ACCACACCTTCGGCGGCAACCACAACGTCGGCCTGACGATCTACAACGGCGGCACGCTCTACATCGACGACGGCAAGCCGACGCCGGCGCTGATCGGCGAGACGCTGCGCAACCTGCGCGAGATCGCGCCGACGGTCTACTTCAACGTGCCCAAGGGCTTCGAGGAAATCGCCAACGCCCTTGAAACCGATGTCGCGCTGCGCGATCGCTTCTTCAGCCGCGTGAAGATGCTGTTCTTCGCCGGTGCCGGCCTCTCGCAGCCGGTCTGGGACAAGCTCGACCGCATGGCCGAGCTGGCCTGCGGCGAGCGCATTCGCATGCTGACCGGCCTGGGCATGACCGAGACCGCGCCGTTCGCGATCTGCGCCAATGGGCCGGTGGTCAGGTCGGGCATCGTCGGGCTGCCGGCACCGGGCATGACGCTCAAACTGATGCCGGTCGATGGCAAGCTCGAGGTCCGCTACCGCGGCCCGAACGTCACGCCCGGCTACTGGCGCGCGCCCGAGCAGACGGCCGAATCGTTCGACGACGAAGGCTTCTACGCCAGCGGCGACGCGCTCAAGTACATCGACCCCGCGCAGCCGCAACTCGGCTTCGCCTTCGATGGTCGCATCGCCGAAGATTTCAAGCTCGCCACCGGCACCTTCGTGTCGGTCGGCCCGCTGCGTGCAAAGGTCATCGCGGCCGGCAGCCCGTGCGTGCAGGACGTGGTCGTGGCGGGCATCAACCGCAACGAGATCGGCCTGCTGATCTTCCCGCGGCTGGACGAGTGCCGCGCACTTGCCGGCGCTGCACCGACCACGCCGACGCTCGATGTGCTCGCCGCGCCGGCGGTGCTCGCGTTCTTCCAGGCCCTGGCCGATCAGCTGTTCAGCAGCGGCACCGGCAGTGCCACGCGCGTGGCGCGTTCCATGCTGCTGGTCGATCCGCCCAGCATCGACCGCGGCGAGATCACCGACAAGGGCTCGATCAACCAGCGCGCGGTGCTGACGCATCGCGACGCACTGGTCGAGCATCTCTATGCCGGCGGCGACGGCGTCATCCTGCCGCGCCGCTGAACTCCCTGAAATCGCGCAGGAACAAGCCATGAACATCAACGGACAAGCGGCCATCGTCACCGGCGGCGCCTCGGGCCTGGGCGCGCAGACAGCGCGCGAGCTCGCGAAGCGCGGCGCGAAGGTCGCGGTGCTGGACCGCAACGGCGACGGCGCGAAGGCGGTCGCCGCCGAGATCGGCGGCATCGGCATCGCCTGCGACATCACCTCCACCGAGAGCGTGCTGGCGGCGCTGGCTGCCGCACGCGCTGTGCACGGCCCGGCGCGGCTGGTGATGAACATCGCGGGCATCGGCACTGCGAAGCGCCTGATCGCCAAGGACGGCACACCGATGCCGCTCGAAGACTTCAAGCGCGTCGTCGAGGTCAACCTGTTCGGCACCTTCAACGTGATCCGCCTTGCCGCGGCCGAGATCGTCAAGCTCGAACCCTTGGCCGATGGCGAGCGCGGCGTGATCGTCAACACCGCATCGGTGGCGGCCTTCGACGGCCAGGTCGGGCAGGAAGCGTATGCGGCGTCGAAGGGCGGCGTGGTCGCGCTCACCTTGCCGCTGGCGCGCGACCTCGCGCAGTTCGGCGTGCGCGTCTGCACGATCGCGCCGGGGCTGTTCCTCACGCCGCTGATGGCCGAGCTGCCGCAGGCCGTCCAGGAGTCGTTGGCGGCGAGCATCCCGTTCCCGAAGCGGCTGGGCAAACCCGAAGAGTTCGCGCACCTGTGCGCCGCTATCGTCGAGAACATGGCGCTCAATGGCGAAGTGATCCGGCTCGACGGCGCACTGCGCATGGCGCCACGTTGAACCCACTGAGATGCCCCGCACCACCACCTACACCGTCAACGTGACCTTCGGCGACTGCGATCCGGCGGGCATCGTCTTCTTCCCGAATTTCTCGCGCTGGATGGATTCGGCCTCGCTCGCGTTCTTCATGCAGTGCGGCGTGCCGCCGTGGCGCGAGCTGGTGAAGACGCGCGGCATCGTCGGCACGCCGCTGCTCGAGATCAACACCAAGTTCACCCAGGCGGCGACCTACGGCGAGACGCTCACGATCACGACGCATGTCGAGGAATGGCGCGCCAAGGTCATCGTGCAGATCCACCGCATCACCCGCGCTCGCGCGGACGGCGGTGACGACCTCATCTGCGAAGGGCGCGAAGTGCGTGCCTTCGTGAAGCGTGACGACAACGATCCGGATCGACTGCGCGCGATTCCCGTGCCCGAAGACATTCGCCTGCTCTGCACCTGAGCTTCTGTTCCCGAACCATCAAACCAGACCGGAGACTCCCATGACCCCCATCCGCACCCTTGTGATCGCCATGGCCGGCATGCTCGGCGCCACGCTCGCCCATGCCGACATCACCATCGGCGTGAGCCTGCCGCTCACCGGCCCGACCTCGGCGCTCGGCATCCCCTGCAAGAACGGCATCATGCTGTGGCCCACCACGGTGGCGGGCGAGAAGCTCAACGTCATCATCCTCGATGACGCCACCGACCCGACGGTGGGCGTGAAGAACGCGCGCCGCTTCGTCACCGAGGACAAGGTCGACCTGATCCTCGGCTCGGCGGCGACGCCGATCGCGATCGCGATGTCCGACGTCGCCACCGAGGCGCAGACGGTGCAGCTCACGCTGTCGCCGATCGTGCTTCCCGAGGGCAAGGGCGCGTGGTCGTTCCGGCTGCCGCAATCGACTGCGGTGATGGCGATCCCGATCATCGAGTACTGGAAGAAGACCGGCGTCAAGACCTTCGGCTACCTCGGCTACTCCGATGCCTATGGCGAGAGCTGGCTCAAGGACATCACCGCGCAGGCCGAGAAGGCCGGCATCAAGGCGGTCGATGTCGAGCGCTTCGGGCGCGCCGACACCAGCGTCACCGGTCAGGCGCTCAAGCTCGTCGCCGCCAACCCGGACGCGATCCTGATCGGCGCCTCGGGCAGCGGTTCGGCGATGCCGCACAAGGGCCTGGTCGAGCGCGGCTATGCGAAGAGCAAGATCTTCCAGACCCACGGTGCCGCCTCGCTCGACCTGATTCGCGTCGGCGGCAAGGATGTCGAAGGCTCGTTCGTCTCGAGCGGCCCGGCGATGGTGGCCGACCTGCTGCCCGACTCCAACCCCAGCAAGGCGCTCGGCCTGAAGTACACGGCCGAGTACGAGAAGGCGTACGGCAAGCACTCGGCGAACCAGTTCGGCGCGCATGTGTTCGATGCCTACGTCGTGCTGCAGCGCATCGTCCCCGAGGCGCTGAAGAAGGGCAAGCCGGGCACCAAGGAGTTCCGCACCGCGCTGAAGGATGCGCTCGAAACGGTGGGCCGCATCCCGGTGTCGCAAGGCGTGCTGAACTACACCGCCACCGACCACTTCGGCTTCACGCCCGACACCGGCGTGCTGGTGACGATCGCCAACGGCGACTGGAAGCTCGCACCGACCAAGTGATGCGATGATGCGCGCCGGTTTCGAAGGCAGAACCTCATGGACTTTTCAATCGCCAGCATCCTGATGCTCGACGGCGCCACCAACGGCGCCATCTACGCGCTGCTGGGGCTGGCCACGGTGCTGATCTTCGCGATCACTCGCATCATCTTCATCCCGCAGGGCGAGTTCGTCGCCTATGGCGCACTGACGCTCGCGCTGTTGCAGCTCGGCAAGGTGCCTGGCACCGTCTGGCTGCTGGTGGTACTGGCGCTGCTTGCGGCGCTGCTCGATGCGGTCGCCGGCGCGCGGCGCGGCATTCCGATCAACACGGTGCTGGTGCGCGCGCTCAAGGCGCTGATCCTGCCAGCGGCGGTGCTGGGCATCACGCTGTGGGCGGCGCCGCTGAAGCTGCCGCTGCTGCTGCAAAGCCTGCTGACGCTGGCCATCGTCACACCGCTCGGTCCGCTCGTGTATCGCCTCGCCTACGAGAAGCTGGCCGACGCGACCGTGCTGGTGCTGCTGATCGTCTCGGTGGGCGTGCATTTCGCGCTGACCGGTCTGGGCCTGGTGTTCTTCGGCGCCGAGGGCTTTCGCAACCCGAGCTTCTGGGATTCGCGCTTCTCGGCCGGCGCGCTGACGCTGTCGGGTCAGGCGCTGATCATCTTCATGGTGTCGATCGCGCTGATCCTCGCGCTCTACCTGTTCTTCGAGCGCACCTTGCGCGGCAAGGCCTTGCGCGCGACAGCGGTGAATCGCCTCGGTGCGCGGCTGATGGGCATCTCGACCTCGGGCGCCGGCAAGCTGAGCTTCGGCCTGGCGGCGT
>JBDUAG010000393.1:0-4243 GCA_040004785.1 Burkholderiales bacterium
CGCCGAGACGCACGAGACCTCGAGCCCGTCGATGGACATCTCGAAGGCCTCGAACTTCGAGCGCTTCGTGTTCGACCTGCTGGGCCGCGACGCCGAGCGCACGCGCGAATTGTTCCGCAGTGGCACCTTCACGATCACGCCGGCCGAGTTCGCGCGCATCGAGGGCTACGGCTTCGTCTCCGGCAGCAGCACGCACGCGGATCGCCTCGCGACGATCCGCGACACCCATGCACGCTTCGGCACGATCATCGACACGCACACCGCCGACGGCCTGAAGGTCGCACGCGAGCACCTCGCGGCCGGCGTGCCGACGATCGTGCTCGAAACCGCACTCCCGGCGAAGTTCGCCGAGACCATCGTCGAGGCCATCGGCCGCGAGCCCGACCGGCCGGCCGCGATGCGCGGCATCGAGAACCTGCCGAAGCGCTGCGAGGTCATGGCCGCCGACACCGAGCTGGTGAAGGCCTTCATCAAGGCGAACGCCTGACATGCTCACGCTGGACGACGCCCTGAGCCGCCTGCTCGGCGCCGTCGGGCCGCTGGCCGACACCGAGACGCTTTCCACGTTCGACGCGCTCGGCCGCGTGCTGCGGCAGGACGTGCGCTCGGCGCTCGACGTGCCGCCACAAGACAACACCTCGATGGACGGCTACGCATTGCGCTGCGCCGACGTGCCGGCCGTCGGCGCGCTGCTGCCGGTCAGCCAGCGCATCCCCGCCGGCGTGGTCGGCCAGCCGTTGACGCCCGGCAGCGCGGCACGCATCTTCACCGGCGCGCAGGTCCCGGCGGGCGCCGACGCGGTCGTGATGCAGGAGCTGTGCGACGTCGTTGGTGATGCGGTGCGCATCAACAGCGTGCCGACATCCGGCCAGTGGATACGCCGCCGGGGTGAAGACGTTCGCAGCGACAGCGTCGTGTTGACGTCCGGCGCCCGCCTGACGCCGCAGGCCCTCGGCCTCGCCGCCACCGTCGGCGCCGCCACGCTGCAAGTGACGCGCCGCCCGCGCGTCGCGCTGTTCTCGACCGGCGACGAACTCGTGATGCCCGGCGAGCCGCTCAAGCCCGGCGCGATCTACAACTCGAACCGCTTCCTGCTGCGCGCCGCGATCCAGGCGCTCGGTTGCGAGTGCACCGACCTCGGCATCGTGCCCGACCGGCTCGATGCGACGCGTGACGCCTTGCGGCGCGTCGCGCTGGGCAACGACCTGATCGTCACTTCCGGCGGCGTGTCGGTCGGCGAGGAAGACCACCTCCGGCCAGCCGTGCAAGCCGAAGGCCGGATCGAACTCTGGCAGATCGCGATCAAGCCGGGCAAGCCGCTGGCCTTCGGCGCGGTGGACCGCCCGGACGGATCGGCGGCGCACATCATCGGCCTGCCGGGCAACCCGGTGTCGAGCTTCTTGACGTTTTTGCTGATGGTGCGGCCGGTGCTGCTGCGCCTTCAGGGCGCCGCGACGCTCGAACCGCACCGTACCGCCTCGCGCGCCGACTTCGACTGGCCCAAGCCCGACAAGCGCCGCGAGTTCCTGCGCGTGCGGCGCAATGCTTCCGGCGGGCTCGACCTGTTCCCGAATCAGAGCTCGGGCGTGCTGACCTCCACGGTGTGGGGCGATGGCGTGATCGACAACGCCAGCGGTCAGGCGATCGCCAGGGGCGATACGGTTCAGTTCATCTCGTTCGCGGAGTGGCTGGCATGAAGCTCAGGCTGCGCTATTTCGCGTCGATCCGCGAGGCGCTGGGCGCGTCCGAGACGATCGAGGTGACCGAAGGCGTCACGGTCGGCGTGGTGCGTGACGCGCTGATCGCGCGCGGCGGCGCACACGCCACGACGCTCGCGCGCGGCCGCGCGCTGCGCAACGCGCTCGATCAGGTGCTGTGCGATGAAACGGCGGTCGTGGCCGAAGGCAGTGAGCTCGCCTTCTTTCCTCCGGTGACCGGGGGCTGATGTGAGCGGCGCGCGCGTCACCGTGCAGACGGCCGATTTCGACCTCGGCGCCGAGATCGCCGCGCTCCGCGCGGGCGACGCCGGTGTCGGTGCGGTCGCGTCCTTCATCGGCACGGTGCGCGACCGCAACGACGGGCAGGGCGTCAGCTCGATGGAGCTCGAGCACTACCCCGGCATGACCGAGCGCGCCATCGAAGCGATGATCGACGAGGCCGTGCGCCGTTTCGACATCCGCGCCGCGCGCGTGATCCATCGCGTCGGCCTGCTGCAGCCGCTGGACCAGATCATGATGGTCGCTGTCACGTCTGCGCATCGTGGCGAAGCGTTCCAGGCCTGCGAGTTTCTGATGGACTACCTGAAAACGCAGGCGCCGTTCTGGAAGAAGGAACAGACGCCCGACGGCGCGCGCTGGGTCGATGCACGCAGCAGCGACGATGCAGCCGTGGAGCGCTGGGGCATCGCTGCCGGCAACGCGACGCCGGGCTGACACCATGCCCGCACTGCCCATCGCTCAAATCATGGCCGTCGCGATCGGCGCCGCAGTGGGCGGGCTGGTGCGCTGGTGGGTGAGCCTGTCGCTGAATCAGCAGTGGTCGGGTTTTCCGCTCGGTACCTTGCTCGTGAACTGCGTCGGCGGTCTGCTGATCGGCGCCGCGCTGGCCTGGTTCTCGCGGTCGCCGAACGAGCTGCTGCGCCTGCTGCTGGTGACCGGATTTTTGGGTGGGCTTACGACGTTCTCGTCATTCTCCGGCGAATCGCTGCAGCTGCTGCAACGGGGCGAATGGCCGCTGGCGTTCGCGCACTCGGCGGCCCACCTGCTGGGTTCGCTGTCATGCGCCGCGATCGGCTTCGCGTTGGTGCGTGCCGCGCTTGATTGAACGCAAGGCGGGTGTCCCGGCGCGGGTTGAATATCGGTGTGATTGCCCCATTTCTGTCGCAATCGGAGGACATTCCCCATGCGAATCGACAAGCTCACGACCAAGTTCCAGGAGGCACTCGCCGACGCTCAGAGCCTGGCCGTCACGCGCGACAACCCGTACATCGAACCGGTGCACCTGCTGCTGGCGATGCTGGCCCAGACCGACGGCCCGAAGGCCTTGCTCGACCGCGCCGGCGCCAACACGGCCGCGCTGCGCACCGGGCTGGAGACACTGCTGACCGGGCTGCCGCAAGTGCAGGGCAGCGGGCAGGTGGTGCAGCCAGGGCGCGATCTCGCGTCGCTGTTGCAGGCGGCCGAGAAGGAGGCCAGCAAGCGCGGTGACCAGTTCGTCGCGAGCGAGATGTTCCTTCTTGCCGTCAGCGATGCCAAGAGTGATCTCGGCGGCATCGTGCGCGGCCATGGCTTGACGCGAAAGGCACTTGAGGCTGCGATCGAGGCGGTGCGTGGCGGTCAACCGGTGGACAGCGCCGACTCCGAAGGCCAGCGCGAGGCGCTGAAGAAGTACACGCTCGACCTGACCGAGCGTGCGAGGCAGGGCAAGCTCGACCCGGTGATCGGCCGCGACGACGAGATCCGCCGCGCCATTCAGGTGCTGTCGCGCCGCACCAAGAATAACCCGGTGCTGATCGGCGAGCCGGGTGTCGGCAAGACGGCGATCGTCGAGGGCCTGGCGCAGCGCATCGTCGCGGGCGAGGTGCCCGATTCGCTGAAGAGCAAACGCGTGCTGGTGCTCGACATGGCGCTGCTGCTGGCCGGGGCCAAGTTCCGCGGCGAGTTCGAGGAGCGGCTCAAGAGCGTGCTGAAGGAAGTCGCGCAGGACGAAGGCCAGACCATCGTCTTCATCGACGAGCTGCACACGATGGTCGGCGCCGGCAAGGCCGAGGGCGCGATCGACGCCGGCAACATGCTCAAGCCGGCGCTGGCGCGCGGCGAACTGCACTGCATCGGCGCGACCACGCTGGACGAATACCGCAAGTACATCGAGAAGGACGCGGCGCTGGAGCGGCGCTTCCAGAAGATACTCGTCGGCGAGCCGACGGTGGAGGCGACCATCGCGATCCTGCGCGGCCTGCAGGAGAAGTACGAAGTGCACCACAAGGTGCAGATCACCGATCCGGCCATCGTCGCCGCGGCCGAGTTGAGCCACCGCTACATCACCGACCGCTTCCTGCCCGACAAGGCGATCGACCTGATCGACGAAGCGGCGGCCAAGGTCAAGATCGAGATCGATTCCAAGCCCGAGGTGATGGACAGGCTCGACCGCCGCTTGATTCAGTTGCAGATCGAACGCGAAGCGGTTCGGCGCGAGAAGGACGAAGCCTCGAAGAAGCGCTTCGACCTGATCGAGGTCGAGATCA
>JBDUAG010000394.1:0-4241 GCA_040004785.1 Burkholderiales bacterium
ACAGCACCTGCCAGGGCGTCGCGCCCAACGCCGCCGCGCTGCGGGCGTAGCGCGGGTCGAGCGCGCGCCAAGGGTCCGCCAACGAGAGGAACGCGTACGGCAAGACGAAGACGAGGTGGGCCCAGGCCACGGCGAGCCAGTTGCCGTCCAGGCCCAGCTTCACCAGCACGACCTGAAAGCCGTAGAGAAAGGCGATTTGCGGCACCAGCAGCGGTGCGTAGACCAGCCACAGTACACGGCGGGTCGGTGCCTGGCCGCGGCGCGTCTCGGCCTCTAGGCAGGCGACCGCCAGCAGCACGCCCGCCAACGCACTCTCGAGCGCGAGGCCGATGGTCGTGGTCACGGTCTCGGCCATGCGCGGGAGTTGCAGCGCCCAGGTCTGCAATGTCCACTGCGCGGGCAAGGCGGCCGGAAAGCGCCAGCTCTGCGCCAGCGACCAGACCGCCGTGCCGAGCAGTGCGACCAGGCCTAGCGCCAGCGCCATCGCCGCAAGCCCGGCCGACACACGGGCCAACGCTTCGAAGACCCCCGCGCGCACGCCCCGCTCGCACCAGGCCCTGCCGAAGTGCGCCACGCAGACTTCGCCTGCGCGCCATCCGAGCAGCGCGGCAAGCACCAGCAGGCCCTGCAAGGTGGCCGCGGCGGCGGCGGGGAAGTAGCGTTGCAGGTCGTAGTCGGCGAACCAGCGGGCGGCCAGCAATGCCAGCGGCGGCGGGTTGCCGGGTCCAAGGATCAGGCCGACCTCGACGGTCGACATCGAGAACGCCAGCACGGCATAGACCGGCAGCCGCAGTTGCGCATAGACCGGTGGGAAGACGAGCTTGAACCACGCTGTGGCCGGGCGATACCCGAGCGCGGAGCCGGACCTGCGCAGCGCGGCGTGCGGCACTTGATTCAACGCCGACATGATCATCAAGATCAGGTACGGCACCTCCTTGAGCACCAAGCCCAGCACCATCGCCAAACCTTCGGGGTCGCGCACCGTCACCAGGTCGACCGGGGGGCGATCCCAGCCCGTGAGCAGTGGCGATGCCAGTCGCAACAGCCAGCCGCTCGGCGCAATGACGAACGCGAGCCCGATCGCCAGCGCGACATGCGGCGTGGCCAGCAACGGCGACACCATCGTGCTCAGGCGGCGATAGATCGCGTGATCGCGATGCAGCGCGCAGAACGACGCGGCGAGGGCGAGCGACAAGGCGGTGGCGAGCAAACCGGTCTGCACGCTCAGGCGCACCGAGGTCATCACGCCCGGCTGCTCGGCGAGCGCTTGCCAGGGCTCGACCGACAAATTTTCTCCGCCGATCGCCGGCAGGTAGCCGAACGCGGGCAGCGCAGTTCCGCCGAGGCCGGCCGCGACGGGGAGCAGAAAAGCCGCGATCGTGATCCACGGCGCGAACGCCCAGAGCCCGCCGGTCGGCGTGAGAAAGGACGAGCCTGTTTTCATGCCGTGGTGGTCACGGCGTCAGCGTGAATAGCGCTTCTCCCACTCGGCGGTGATGCGCGTCATCCAGCTCGGGTGCGGCTCCAGCAGCGGCGAACCGAGTTCTTCGTTGGTCGGCAAGCCCGGCATACCGGCCTTCGGTGCGAACAACGCGCGTTGCGCGGCGGGCACCTTCGCCATATCGAGCACGGTCAGGTTGCCGCCCCAATCCGGATCCTGCGCCCGCGCCTGGGTGGCGGGTTCCAGCAGAAAGTCGGCCACGACGAGCGCCGCTTCCTTGTGGGCGGCGTTGTACGGGATCGCGACGAAGCTCGTGTTGCCGATCGAGCCCTTGGCCATCACGAAGACGCGCGCACCGGCCGGCAGCGTCTGGTTCGCGATCGACACGGCGGCCTCGGCGGGGTCGAAGGCCATGTGGATGTCGATCGCGCCGTCGTTCATCAATTGGCGCTCGGCCGGGCCGCTTTCGGGAAACTCGCGGCCGGCGCGCCAGAGCGAGGGCCGCAGTTGGTCGTACCAGGCCCACAACGGCGCGGTCACCGGGCCGAAGCTCGCATCGGTCGCCGGCTGCTGCAGCACCGACGGGTCGGGCAACAGGTCGTACAGCGCCTGCTTCAGGAAAGTAGCGCCCAGGAAGTTGCGCACCGTCGGGTGCGTCACACGACCGGGATGCTGACGCGCGAACGCCAGCAGCGCAGGCGCGGACGTCGGCATGTCGGCGAGCTTGTGGCGTGCGCTGTCGTAGATGTAGACGAACTGCGCCAGCCGCCACGGCGCGGCCATGCCGTCGATCGGCACGGTGAAGTCGATGAGGTTGGAGCGCTTGTGTTCGGTGTCGACGTAACGGTAGTTCGGCAAAGCCTGCGTGATCGGGCCGTAGAGCAGCCCCTGCGACTTCATCGCGAGGAAGTTCGGGCCGTTGATCCAGATCAGGTCGACGCTGCCGTCGGCGTTGCGGCCTGCGCTCTTCTCGGCGACCACGCGCGTGACCGCTTCGGCGGTGTCCTTCAGCTTGACTTGCTGGACCGTGACGCCGTAGCGCCGCTTCACTTCGTCGCCCACCCACGCGATGAAAGCGTTGGTGCGCTCGTCGCCGCCCCAGGCGTTCCAGTAGACGGTCTGGCCCTTGGCGCGCGCGACGACCTCCGGCCACGGCCGGCTTTCCGGCTCGGCGTGCAAGGGCGCCGCGGCCGCGAGCGCGGCGGCGAGAAGGGCAATGCGTGTGATGCGTTGGATCATGTTCTGGCGACATCCTGGTTCGCGCGCCACGCGGCGCTCATCGTTGAAGGTACTGGCGGGCTGCGGACCGCGATGTGGCGTCAGCATCTCACGTCACCACCTCAAGAGCCGCGGGCCAAGCACAGCCCCGGCGCCCGCAGCGACCGCGATGGCCGCGACATACCAGATGGCCATGAACGGCAATGCCGTCTCCGGACAATGAAACGCATAGATCGCCGCGCCCGCCGCGCCGCTGAGCGCGCCCACACACGCGCCCGCCTGCACCAGTCGCGTGGGCGCGAGCCGGCGCAACGCGAGGAAGGCAGCCACGAAGATCGGTGCGGAAATCATCAGCACGCTCAGCGTGCACATGCGCCAGCTCTGGCCCCACACCATCGCCGCGCGTTCCGATGGCGGGGCACTGCCGTACGCCGCGATCGCCATCAGCCACAACAACAGGATCGGCGCAGCGATGGCCCACGGGCCCGCCCGCGCGCTGACGCCGGGACGCGCGAGGCGGGTCAGGGTCGCGAATCCGGCGCAGGCCACTGCGGCTGGAAACAGCACCTTCATCCAGAACATCGGCATCGCGATCGCCTGCGTCAAGTCGGGTCGGGTACCCATCGTCAGCAGCATCGCGACGATGGCCAGCGCAATACCCACCGCCATCGCGAAGGCAATCTGTCTCAACACCGCAGCCCGCGGCACCGGCGCCGTGCCTGCGGCCAGCAGCGAAATCAGGTCGTCGGTCTTCATGACGAATTCCCAACGCGCTTGCCGAGCGCCTTCAGGCCGCGATGAATGCCGACCTTGACGGCCGATTCCGACATGCCCAGAAGTGCCGCAGCCTCCGTCACCGACAAGCCCTCGAGCTTCACGCGCTCGATCGGCAGGCGTTGCCGATCCGGCAAGGTGCCGAGCAGGCCGGTCAGGTCGCGGCGCGCGTCGCTGGCATCGGTGCTCGATTCGGCAAAGACCGCCAGGTCATCGTCGAGCGGATCGTGCAGGGCCTCGCGCCCGGACTTCGATCGCAGCAGGTCGATCAGCTTGTAGCGGGCGATCGCGTGCACCCAGGCCGTCAGCGGCTGGTCGCTCTGGTAGGTGTGGCGTTTGTTGTGCATCGCGAGCAGGCATTCCTGAACAAGGTCTTCAACTTCATCGGGCCATCCGAACAGGCGCCTGCGCAGAAAGGCGCGCAAGTGCGCGCTGAGCTTTTGCAGGAAAGACTGATACGCGGCCTGTTCTCCGTCCAGTCCGCGAAGGAACAGGGTGCGGAGCTCTGCCTCGGTGTCGCCTGGAGGGGATGAAGCTGCTTCTGTAGTTCGCGTCATCGGACAGGTCGGTTACAGCCGATCAAAAAAAAGTTTGCGAATTGTGCGGCGTGCTGTAACCGGCGTGCTGCCGCCCCCGAAATACCTTAGGGATGCGCTGAAGTAGCGAATGTTTTTTGGGGTCGCCAGAGACGAACACATTCAGATGGCACTTCAAGCGCGCAATCTGGCTCGGAACATGGCCCGCAGATCTCGGTTTGCAGGCCCTTCGGCCTGCTTGCCGTCCTCATGGACGCACCTGTGCCATCAAG
>JBDUAG010000395.1:0-4226 GCA_040004785.1 Burkholderiales bacterium
TCGTTGTTCCAGAAATTGAATCCAGCCCAAGCGCGCGACGGCAGTACGGCACCGAGCGCGGCTAGGCACAAGTGGCGACGTGAACAATCCGGCATGGGGCAATGGGAATCGGCAGGCAGCCATTGTGCGGTGTGGCAGTTGCAACCTCAGCAATAGACGACTGACGGCAGTCGGTACGCTCTAGTGGCTCGAACGTCTGCGATCTTCAAGAGGAGACAGTCCGCAACCGCGATCGGCGAGTCTCCTCTCTTGCACTCGTTCAGGCGGCGTTCATGTTGAGTCGCGCAAGATGACTTCACCGCAACACAGGGAGCCACCATGAAGCGCCCCTTCAAGCATCTTTGTCTTATCGCGCTGAGCGCGGCAGCTCTCACTACCCTTAGCGCGTGCGTAGTGGTACCTCCGCATGGCGGCCCGCCGCGCTACGTCCACGACCGAGATCGCGACGGCGTGCCTAACCGCTATAACCGCGACCGTGATGGCGACGGCGTGCCCAACCGCTACGACCGTCGCCCCGACAATCCATACCGCCGCTGAGCCAAAACTCACTGTCTGGCCGAGCGCGCGTCGAACCATGCAGTGGCGGACCCGGAGGGCGGCGTTCCAGTTGGCTCAGGTGCTAAGACTGGCTACGGTCGTTCAGATCTCAGCCGTGATGACGGCGGCGACCGTTACCTGACGTTGGCCGCTTCTTGAGCTGAGTGTCCGCTCAACTCTGAAGCTGACATACCGTGTCGCTCGGTGAGCTGAGCGTTACTCAGCCAGAGGCGAAGCCCGGCCAGCGACCGCTCCCTCCGGCAGCGAACCGTCACATCCGGACCCAAGCCGGGCACTCGCGGCATGGGCGTTTGCCGTGCGCGATGCAGCCCTCAACCGACGGTCGTTCAGACCGGCCGCAAAGCGCGCCCCGTCACCGATTTGGCCGAAGCCGGCCGGTCTTCCAAGCCCCACGCAAGTGACCGAGATGTCTCCTCGCGTTCTTGACGCATGTGAACAAGCTCGGTCATCGGAGGCTTGCGCTTGGGCTGACTCGTTCATCCCGCAGCTCGTTGCGACCGGCGCTTCTTCGCGTATCCCAGGGCCTCTATCACGCCGTTGGCCAAGGCTTGCGCCAGCGGCGACAGAGCGACCCCTTCGGTCGCCAGCAGATTCACGCGCCGCAGTGGCAGTTCCCCGGCGACGAAAGGTGTCGCGGCCAGGGTACCGTCGCGGGTCCAGTACGAGGCCACTTCGCGGCCGACCAGCGCGGCATCGCGGCCTTGAACCAGCGGCAGCATTGCGCTCGAGTGGTTGCTGACGACTGCGGCCTCGTAGTGCAGCCCTCTCTGGCTGCAGGCAAGGTCGAACAACAGGCGTACGGTCGCGTCGACGGTGCTGATCAGCATCGGGTACTTCACCACTTCGGCCAGGGTGACGCTGCGGCGGCGGGCCAGCGGGTGCGCGACTTCTGTCAAGGCGTGGAGGGGAGCCAAATCGCTGAACAGCGCCCTGCAGTGACGCTCAGGCGCTGTACTGTATTTCAGCGCAAGGTCGACCTGCCCTTGCCGCAGCATGCGGGTAGCGTCCGCAGGAGTGACCACGTGGATATGGATCAGCGCCATGGCATGGTCCGAGCGGAAGCGGCGGACCACTAAGGGAAGAAAACACGTGGAGAACCCTTCGGTGCACGCCAGGCGCACGGTCTGCGACGAGATTTCGTGCAGGCCCTTCACCTGTCCGAGCACGCGTTCACCTTCGGCCGCTACGCTGGCCAGATGGGCGGCCAGTCGCTCGCCGGCTTCGGTTAGCCGCATGCCGTGGCGCTGCCTGGCAAACAGTTCGACACCTATCGCCGATTCCAGTTTGGTGACCTGGCGGCTTACGGCCGAAGACGCAACATGCAACGTTTCTGCGGCAGCACTCACCGAACCGGCTCGCGCGACAGCGGCGAAGTAGTGCATCTGGGCACTCAGGATAGAGGTTTTCACGCTAGAGGCAGCGGCGGTTTGAATTGCCGATTTGGCAAGTCGCGGATCGATTATCTCTGCTTGTGGCAACGGAGGTGCAAAGGCAAACTTGACGTCAATCGCTCTCCCGAGCACTACCGGCGTCGCCACGCTGTACAACCATGGGTAACTGTCGTGCCTTCTTGGCGGCTCTGGCCACGTGCATCGCCTCCACGGCAGCTCAGGCCGCCGACTTGTCTCCGGCTCGGGCAACGCAGTACGCGCAGGCGACGATGCGCGACTACTTCGAGTTGCTCTCGTTGCCGAATGACGCGAGTGTGCCGGAGGACATCGTCAGGAACGTCGAGTGGCTCTCAACGGCGTTTCAAAAGCGCGGCTTCACGACCCGGCCGTTGCCCAACAACGGCAAGCCCATGCTGTTTGCCGAGTGGCCGGGCGCAGACCCGAAACGCAAGACGGTGCTGTTCTACATGCACCTCGATGGTCAGCCCGTGATCCCGGCGCAGTGGGCTCAGAAGAGCCCGTGGCTGCCGGTGCTCAAACGCCGCGCGGCCACCGGCGAATGGCAGGAGATTGATTCCGCGCGACTCTTCAGCGGGCCTGTCGATCCCGAGTGGCGTGTGTTCGGTCGCGCGTCGGCCGACGACAAGGCTCCGATCATGATGTTCCTGGCGGCCATCGACGCGCTCCGAAGCACCGGCACGATGCCGAGCATCAACGTCAAGGTGCTGCTGGACAGCGAAGAGGAAAAGGGCTCTCCGTCCATCGGCAAGGTCATGAGCGCGCATCTCGATCTGTTGCGTGCAGATGCGATCGTGATCCACGACGGCCCAATGCACGCGACGAACCGGCCGACTCTTGTCTTCGGCAATCGCGGCGCGGCGGCGGCCAGGCTCACCGTATACGGTGCCAAGGTGGCCCTGCACAGCGGCCACTACGGCAACTACGCGCCGAATCCCGCGCAGCGGCTGGCCACGCTGCTGGCGTCGATGAAGGACGACACCGGGCGTGTGACGGTGGCCGGCTACTACGATCGCGTCAAGCTCGGTGACGAGGATCGCAAGATCATGGCCGCAGTTCCGGATGATGAAGGCGGGTTGCAGAGGCGACTTGGGATCGCCAAGCCCGACCAAGTCGGCGCCAACTACCAGGAGGCGATGCAGTACCCGTCGCTCAATGTACGCGGCATGTCATCGGCCGCCGTGGGCGACAAGGTGGCGAACATCGTGCCCGACCAGGCCCTGGCCGAGCTCGATCTGCGCACGACGCCGAACGTCGACGGCAAGTACCTGGGTCAGTTGATCGAAAACCATATCCGCCAGCGCGGCTACCACTTGGTGCCGGGCGCGCCGACCGAAGATGACCGTGCCCGGTTCGACAAGCTTGCCACCTTCACCTACGCGTCCGAGGGCACCGACGCGGCGGGAACGCCGATGGACTCCGCAGTGGGCCAATGGGCCTACGCCGCCATGGTCGAGGCGTTTGGCGCCACGCCCGAGCCGGTGCGCATCCGCATGATGGGTGGCACCGTACCCACGGCAGAGATCGTGGAGGCACTGCGTGTGCCCTTCGCCATTGTTCCGCTGGTCAATGCCGACAACAATCAGCATGCCAGCAACGAGAATATGCGGATCGGCAACTACATCGACGGCGTACGCACCATCCACAGCTTGTTAACTCGGGAGATGCGTTGAGCAGGCAGTCCGTTTGCTGTGTCCACAGGGATGGCACGTGTCGCTCTTCGGAGCGACGAGGCCCAAGCTGCGGACTTGGTTCCGAATGACAGTCGGCTGAAGGCCGCATTGCGGACCGTCGACGTCCGTGCCGCGAGTACCTGCTCATGGCCGAGACCGCCAGTTCCCAGAGCTTCCAGGTTGCTGACACCGCGCAACGAGGTCCTCAGGCCGAGGTCAGCTTACTGACGCGCCGGCGTACTCACGCGGTCGGCCATCAGCTGCCGGTGGCGACAGGCAGCTCTGCGGCCACCCGCCTGACTTGGCCATTCGCCTTGCTGCCACCCATGCGGCGCCTGCAATCCCCCTCATGTGTGAGCCCTGAGGTGGGCATCGCAATGTTGGCCCCATCCAGCGCGATGGCGGCGCGCTGCACCGACTGAGACCGTGAACGACCACAGTCTCGACGTGAGCGGCGCGTGCAAGCCATCGGTCGGTAGCCCCGCGGCGCCCGATGGCGCGCCGGTACACCACGAGCGACATCACCCCAAGCATACGACGCTGTACCGCCCGGTGCAGCAACACCTGGCGACCTTCTTCGCCTAGC
>JBDUAG010000396.1:0-4206 GCA_040004785.1 Burkholderiales bacterium
CGATCAGCGCCGCGAGATCGTGCAAGGCTTGTGGGCCGACGACGCGGAGAACATCTCGCGCCGCTTCGTCATTCGCGGCATGGACGAAATTCTCCAGCGCGTGAATCGATCGCACTTGGAATGGGTACAGACCAAAGGGTTCAGGTTCCGAGCCGTGGGCGTGGCCGACAGCCACAACCACCTGATCATGTTCCCGTGGGAGATGGCTCCGCGTGATGGCGGGCCGGCAGAGGCGAATGGCATGGACGTATTTGTCCTGAACGACGACGGACGAATCCAGTCGCTGTATCACTTCGCCGCACCGACACCTGTAGCCCCTACAGCTTGAAGTACGCGATCTGCTGTGTGGTCGCCAGGAGACGGCCGGTGACAGACCAGAGTTCGCCAGTCTGATCTGCGTAGCCACGGTGAAAGACGTGTGCGTCTGCCACACCGAATATGGACTGACCGCCTTCGAGCGACAGCTCGTCGGCGCTTGCATGGAAGTAGACCGTCATCGACACAGTGCCGAACGGACAGATGAGCCCCCGGACCAGAAAGATCCGCCCGAAAAAAGCGTCCGACATCGCCACCAATGACAGTGCGTCGATCGGCCGCGGCTCGCGGTCGCTGATCCACACCTGAGACCGTGCGCCGCGTAGTGAACCGCGCTCGTCGATCGGCCCGGCGGGCTCGCCGGCAGCGAATCGAAAACTGTAGCGGTCGACCCAAGGGACCGTTTGGGTCGGCACGAACTCCGGCAGGTCTTCGGGTGATGGCAGTTCAGGCGCGGCAGCCGACTGGTGCGACCAACTCTCGCGCCGAACTGCGAGTACCACGCTGGCACTCACCGCAACGCCTGCTCCCGGCTGCGACAGTTGCACCGTCCAATGCTGGGTTGATCGGTTCGTCTTGACTTCTCGCACGTCGAGGTCGAAAGCTCCGCGCTGCAAAGGCGCGCAGAAGTTCAGCGTGATCGCCAGTGGATCACCGATCCTGTGTGCCTGCTCGAGCACCGATCGCAATATCGTCGCAGCGGTGGCGCCGCCGAACGGGCCGACGAAGGCCCAATACCGGTCATTGGTATGGCCTTGGCAGGCCGAACCGTCGAACACCACGGCCGTTGCCTGGTCGAGCGGGTGTCGCGTCGTGTCGGTCATTGCGGGTGCCGAGTGCGTTCGGACAGGACTTTCTTGGTCGGAGCGTCGGCTGCAAACAGCGTCTCGATTCGTATCTCCTGCAAGGTCACATCCAGGGGTGTTCCCAAGGTGGCGATTGTCGTGAAGAGGTTCAGTGCCAGGTCGCCTCGCCGCAGGCGTACGCCAACCATCAGTGGCAGCACGTCGAAAGGCGCATACGGCAACGGGAGTTCATCCCAGGCCTGGTTGACTTGCCTGAGCAGGGACTCGTCGAAGGCATCGCGCTGGAGCGCGCTGCCCAGGTCGCGGCGCAGCCGTCCGAGCACCTTGTGCGCCACCTCATCCCAGTTCTCTACGAAGGGCCGCATTCCGTTGGTGTCGACGAGCAACTGCGCCATATTCAGCGGCGCGGAAATGGCTTTGAGGTCCACCGAAAATGCGGAGACCATCCAGTGGCCAGTCGGGTTGGCATCAAGGATGTCGTAGCGGCGGTTCACGATGAAGGTCGGGTTGGGCTCGGTGGCGGACAGCAGCAGCTGGAGCGCGTCGCGGACGGGCCCCAGCGCCGGCGCATCGAGCGGTGTCTCGCGGTACAACGGCGCATAGCGTGCCGCCGCCAGCCACTGGTTTCGCTCGCGCAGTGGCACTTCAAGCGCCTGCGCGAGCGTCAACACCATCTCGCGGCTTGGCTGCGCGCGTCCTGTCTCCAAATAGCTCACGTGGCGCGTGGAAACCCCTGCACACAGGCCAAGTGCCATCTGGCTCTGGCCGCGCAGCGTTCGCCAATGCCTCAGCACCAATCCGAACGGCGAGGCTTCCGTGGCTAGCGTGGGCGAGTTCAATAGTTCCATGACTCAAGCATAGAACGCGGTGGCGCCATCGAGCGATAACCTGGGAGGTTATCAGCGAGGCTGTTTGGCACCAGATTTGGCGTTCCGGTCCAGCGCTCGGAATCAGTCGAGGTAGTTGGGCAAGTACGACGCGGCTTTTGCAGCGGCGCATCCATTCCTTAAATCACCCGTGATACAGGCCCATGCTCAAGCGCCAGCGCCTTTGCACCGCGGCTAAGACGTCGTTCCGTCGGAGTACAAGCGCGGCGTCGAATGCTCCAGCTATGTGCAGCACCCGACCAACGCTAGCGTTGTCAGCAACCTCGCGCCTGCTCCACGCTGGCGCCTTGCCGCCGCGACGACGAGCCGGTGTCCAGTCCAGCATTCGGAACGATGGCCAACACCTGCGCCGTTGCACAGGTGCCCCTGGGGCAACTGCGCAACACCCGCTGGCTATCGTCGGCGGAACTGAAACGAATGACTCTGGCGAGGGCACCGGACTTCGCGGGCGACCTCAGTAGCTAGTCAGCAAGGTTCTCCCCTCCTTTGCTGTCTGCTTGAGTCCAGCTATGGCGATCGCAAAATCCGCTATCGGATAACTCCGTGCCGGGGCCAGCAGCGAAGGCTGACTGCGGACAAGTTGCCAGAGCGTTTCGCTCGATGCGGCAACTTGCTGTGGTGTCAACTTCTTCAGATAGTCGTCGATGCCGAAGCCCTGCCAGCGAAGGTTGCGGTACACCAACGTCGAGGCCTTGATCTCGAAGGGCCGATCGTCGAGCACACCGTATGAAAGCACAGTCGCGCCCGTAGCCGCCACCGAAAACAAGTCGATCGTCGCGGGACCGCCCACAGCGTCGAGGACTGCTTGAAAGCCTCCCGCGGGAGCCGCTGCCTGCAACACCGAAGCCAACGTGTCTCCTGTCGCTTCTGCTGCATCAGCGCCCGTGGCCTTCCAGACGCGGTAGCCAGACGCGGACGTCCCACTACCAGTGCGGGCCACCAGGGTGAGCGAAATGCCCTGCGCTATGGCCAGCGCCGTCAAGAAGCGCGACATCATCGACTCGCCCGCAGTGGCCAGCACGTGCGCGCCGGGTGCAAGCGATGCCATGTCGAGCAGGCCCCAAGCCGTGAGCGGATTCAGAGGAAACTGACAGGCGAATTCGTCGTCGATATCGTCCGGCACGGCATACACCCGCGACACGGGCGCTACGGCGTGGTCGGCCCATGCACCAGGGCTGCGAAACGCCACCCGCCGTCCAACCCACTTAGCGTCCACGCCTGGCCCAACGGCATCGACCACGCCGGCGCCATCGAAGCCCGCGACCTGGGGATACTCCGGCTTCACTCGATATCGTCCTGCCACAAAAAGCAGATCGGCGGGCTGGATGACACGCACCGAAACGCTTATCCGAACTTGTTCAGCAGAGGGCGAGGGCAGCGGCGCCTTGCCCCAGCGCAGCACTTCGGTCGCGTCGCCCGGCTGGTCGAACAGAATGGCACTCATGGAAGAAATCGAGGATGTATTGGAAGACACGTGAATTCCTGGTTGGTCGATGAGCTGCCATTGGATATTCATGTGCCAAATCGGGCAATAGGCCAACACGCAAACAACTCATGCGCCTGACGCACTAAACTACAGCTATGGTTTCGAAGCTTTCAAGCGCGTTGGCCGCTCCCGTTCTCGAGGCCGCGCAGCTCAACGAGGTCATAGCCTTCGTCGCAGTTGCGAGATCCGGCAGCTTCTCTGCAGCAGCACGCAGATTGGCGCGCGATGCCTCGACAATCTCGCGGCGTATTACAGAACTCGAACTCCGACTCGGCGTTCGGCTGATCGTGCGCACCACACGCCAACTCGCCCTCACGGAAGCCGGCACCAGCTACCTCGCGCGCTCGGGAGCGGCGCTCGATGAGATCGCGCATGCTGATGCCGACGTTTCGTCGTTCGGCGCCAACCCGCAGGGCCTGCTGCGCGTCGCCTTACCGCGAACCTATGGGCGCATGTGGGTCGCACCGCTGCTACCGCGTTTCATGCAACGCTATCCGGAGGTACGGATCGACGTTCGATTTTCCGATGCGTTTACCGATTTGGTGGGCGAAGGATTTGACGTGGCTGTGCGCCTCGGCGCACTCAGGGACAGCAGCCTCGTTGCACGCAAGGTAGGCGACGTCGAGCGACGCCTGTATGCGGCGCCCGCTTACCTAACCCGGATATTTCACCGTACCCCCGTAGAAGCGAGGACGGCATTGCCCTTTGAGTG
>JBDUAG010000024.1:0-14230 GCA_040004785.1 Burkholderiales bacterium
GTGTGTGGAATGCTTCGAACGCGCTGACCACGGGCACGGCCTACCGCAAGGGCTATGGGCCGTTCATGGGAGGCGTGATTCATGCACCCTATCCCTACGCCTACCGTTTCCCGTTCGACACCACTCACAAGAGCGCCGAGCAGATTGCAGGCGAATACGTCGACTATCTGCTGAACACTCCCTACACCGCGGCTGACGATGTGGCCGCGGTGATCGTCGAGCCGTTGCAGGGCGAAGGCGGCTATGTACCGCCGTCCGCGGAGTTCCTGCAGCTGCTGCGCAAAGCCTGCGACCGCAGTGGCGCGCTGCTGATCGTGGACGAAGTGCAGTCGGGCGCCGGCCGCACCGGCAAGATGTGGGCGGTCGAACACTCTGGGGTCAAGCCAGACATGCTGACCTTCGGCAAGGGAATGGGCGGTGACGTTCCGATGGCTGGCCTGGTGATGCGTTCGGACCTAGCGGCCAAGATTCCCGACGGCTCGGTGCCCAACACCTTTGCAGCCAACTCGCTGTCGGCCGCGGTGGCGCTGACCAATATCAGCATCCTGCAAGACCCGCAGATGGACCTGCTCAACCGTGCGCACACCCTGGGTCTGGAAGCGCAAGAGCGAATCCGCAGCTTCGACAGCCCGTTTGTCGGCGAAGTGCGCGGCCGCGGTCTGATGATCGGGATCGAGCTGGTGGAGGACAAGGTCACCAAGGAACCGCTGAGCGGCCAGAAGCTCGGCCAGCTCATGGGCTATGTCACCAGCCATGGCGTGCTGATGGTGCCGTGTGGCCGCTACACCAACGTGATGCGCGTGATGCCGTCGCTCACGATCCCGCGTTCGCTGTTGTTCAAGGCCCTGGACATCTTCGGCAAGGGTTTGGCCACGCTGTGAGTGACCGCAAGCGCGACATGGCGCCGCTCGTCTGACGCGGCTGCCCAGCTGATCGCCACGATGATCGGTCGATCGAGACCGCAGGTGCCTGCGGTCGGTTCGCTGCCAGAGTCAGGCGGCGACTGAAAGCGGGCGCCGCGCGACGCGATCTGCTCGCTTCGTTTGAGACGGCAACTCCAGGAACAGCTCCTGGTACTCGGTCGCAAAGTGGCTCAGGTGGAAAAACCCCCACCGGGCCGCAGCATCGCCAATGGACACATCGGCAGGACTGGTCGCCATCAATTCGCGCCG
Organism: Burkholderiales bacterium; assembly: GCA_040004785.1. Taxonomy (GTDB): domain Bacteria; phylum Pseudomonadota; class Gammaproteobacteria; order Burkholderiales; family Burkholderiaceae_C; genus LMDS01. The sequence continues at coordinate 1,173 of JBDUAG010000024.1, forward strand.
AACACCGTTGAGGCGAATGCTGCGAATGTAGTTCACCGGATTCGTCTCCGTCACACTTCGAAAGCTGTTCTGCATGGTCCGACGGCTGACCCTCAGGCGTTGACACAGCTCGACCACGCTCGGCGGCTTCGCGCCGTCCGACACCGTCAAGCGGTGGCACTTCTCGACGATGAAGCTTCGCGACGAGCTCCCTTGGCGCTGGCTTCTGTCGCAGCCCGGATCGGATATCAGTCGCAACATTTCCCCGAGCATCGCCTGTTCGAGCTGCCGTTCCGCGTCCGGCGTGCCGACCAGATCGGGGCGCGCCAATGCCGCATCGAACAGCGCCAGCAAACGGCTCCGGCTCTCGATCAATCGGTGCACCGGAACCTGCACCACAGGCTGCCGCAGCAAGGCACCGATTTCGGTGGGCCACAGCGTGCACGACAACGCCCGCTCGAACTCGCCACAGTCGAAGGTGATCGCCAACATGTCCATGCCCATCGGCATGTGGAACATGAATTCGTCACCCCCTTGAAGAACGAATATGCATTTGTCGTCGGCCTCTCGGCCTTGCATGCGGGCAGTTCCCGGCACGGCGAGGGGTACGGCGAAACACACCTTGCCCCTTGGCGCCTCGCCGTGCTGCACGACACGTTGATTGATCTGCTCGCGGAAGACGTGAAAGCGCTCTGTGGTGATCTGTGCCAGCGAACTCTGGAGTGGTCCGGCCGAGATCTGGCTGTACGTCTGCCGCCACTCGCGCACCGAAGACGCGTGGAGATGAACATCCTCGAAGCTGTCAATCTTTGCGTTCATGGGGCGGTGCGGAAGTTGCGGGAGTTTCTGGTGAAGCTCGCGCAGTTCGCTGCGCGCCGACCGTCAATCTTGCAAGAAGTGTGCTACGAATCCCGATTTATGGGATAGTAGCAATTACCCCCTCAGTTGGCGGGCTGCGCGGTCGGTGGCACACCATCGCGAGGCTCGGATGCCCCACGAGCGAGCACCGCCGGCTTCATGGAAGCGCTCTGACACCCAAGGTGGTGCGACCTGCCTCGTGCAAGCGGTCGAACGTTTGGCCGAGCACAAACGAAGGCGGCGAGGCGGCTCACCGTCGACTTGCTCATTTGGGCTAACGGCGGCGTATCCCGCGGATCGAGACTGACGCCGTCCGCTGTACCGGCAGCGCGGACCCTTGCCTTTCCAACCGCGGCGCGCCACGCGCGAGCCACCGAATCGCGAACCGATGACGTACGAACAGGCCTGCACAGTCCCGTTCCATCACGAAACTCGGTCTGCCCCTCACCCACTTCTCCATTCATCAGCCATGACCCAGCACCTGAAGCACTTCATCGAGGGCGCACACGCCGAAGCATCCAGCGGCGCGCGCATGAGCCTTGTCAATCCCGTCACAGAGGACGAATACGCGACAGCGGCGAGCGGCACTGCCCAAGACGTGGCGCGCGCCGTCGCGGCGGCGCGCGCCCAACTCAACGGCGGCGCGTGGAGCAAGCTCAATTGCGCGCACCGCGGCGTGCTGCTGAACAGGCTGGCCGATCTCGTCGAGCGGGACATCGACATACTTGCCGACATGGACGCGAAGGCCATCGGCCGCTCGCCGATGGAGCCGCGCATGATGGATGTGCCGAATGCGGTGGCGAACCTGCGCGCTGCCGCAGGTTGGGCCAATCAGCTCGAGGGCCGCACGATCCCGACCGGTGGCTACATGGGCATGAAGACGCTGTCGTACACGGTCCGTGAGCCCATTGGCGTGGTTGGCGCCATCGTCCCCTGGAACTCTCCGTTGATGATCACGACCTGGAAGCTCGCGGCCCTGCTCGCAGCCGGCTGCACCGTGGTGATCAAGCCCTCCGAAGAAACACCACAGTCGGCCCTCCACCTGGCCGCGCTGTGCCAGGAGGCTGGCTTCCCGGACGGCGTGGTCAACGTTGTCACCGGGTTCGGCGAGGTCGTCGGCCGCGCGCTCTGCGAGCACCCGGACGTCGCCAAGATCAGCTTCACGGGCAGTCCCGAAGCCGGCCGCGCAATCCAGCGCATCGCCGGGCCCCTGTTCAAGCGCGTCACGCTCGAGCTCGGCGGCAAGAGCCCGCAGATCGTGTTCGACGATGCCAATTTCGAAGACGCTGTGCGCGGCTGCGCCATGGGCCTGTTCGTCAATCAAGGACAGGTCTGCGCCGCGGGTTCGAGAATCCTGGTGCAGAAGGGCATCGCCCAGAGGTTTGCCGCTGCGCTGGCCCAGGCGGCCACCTCGGTCCAGGTTGGCGATCCGAGCCAACCTGGCGTGCAGATGGGCCCGGTCGCCAAGAAGGCTCAGTACGAGCGCGTCAATCGCTACATCCAGCTGGGCATCGACGAAGGTGCGGATCTGTTGGCCGGCGGCGTGTCTCGCTCCGAGAAGGGTTGGTTCGTCAAGCCCACGATCTTCGCGAACGCAACGAATCGGATGACTATCGCGCGCGAGGAGATCTTCGGGCCTGTCGGTACGATCATCGAATTCGACACCGACGAAGAAGCGGTCGCCCTGGCCAACGATTCCGACTACGGCCTGGCTGCCACCGTATGGACGACCAGCCTGACGCGCGCGCATCGGGTCGCCGGCGCGATCAAGGTGGGAGCGGTCGGCATCAACTGCTGGAGCCCGCTGGATGCCAACCTGCCGTGGGGTGGCTTGAAGACCAGCGGCATTGGCCGGGAAGGTGGTCTGCCCGGCGCAATGGCCTACACCGAGGAGAAAGTCGTCACGGTCCTGCTACCCTGACTCGGTTCAATATTCATCGGCGAGTCACAAGGGAGATTGCAATGAAGTGGCGGAACACACTTGAAGCGTACGGCGGCGTCTCAATGCTCTTTCATTGGTTTACGGCGGCCGCCTTCATCACGTCATACGTGATCGTCTACTACGTGATCTGGCTGGTGGATCCAGAGACGAGCATCAAGCCGCCGCTCTTCGGCGTGGTGCCAAACGCCGATCGGGTCGTGCCCATCCTGAACTTTCACTGGATTCTCGGGCTCACGATCGGCTTCCTGGCGCTGCCTCGATTGCTGTGGCGAATCCTGGGAACGATTCCGCAGCACGTTCCCGGTTCTCGAATCGAGCATCTCGCTGCCGACGCCGCCCACTGGGCGTTGTACGCGCTGCTGATCCTGATGCCCGTGTCGGGCTACATGACCACCTACGACCCGACCAATTTCGGCTTGTTCGTGATCCCGGCCTGCAGAGACACTGCCTTCGCCGAATGGGTTCGCTCGATGTTCGGCCTGAACACGAAGGAACTCGAGGATGTGATGTGGACGGTCCACAGCTTCCTGGGCAAATGGGTGGCTTGGCTGCTGGTGGTCGTTCATGTCGCCGCGGCGCTCACCCACCACTTCATCCGCCGGGACACGGTCTTGCGCCGGATGCTGCCCGGTCGGCGGCCCGGCGCCAACGCGGCCGTTCTGCCACCGACTCGCTCCGACCTTCATGCATCCTGAAGGGCAAGCGCGATCCGCTCTCTCGCTCACTCGAGAGCGACCTCGAGAAGCCGGTTCGATCCATCGTTCCAACTGAGCGTCGTGGCCGTGCGCGACCTTGCATACGCCAGCAAGGCGTCGAGTTCGCACAAGCTGCAAGGTCCCTCGCAGCGGTGACGCCAACGATCGCCGCGTAAGCAAGCGGCCTGCCCTCGAAATCGTCGGCGTTCCGTCGACGCGATTCTTGTGGTCGTTCAGTTCGCCACCTCCGCCTGAGCAGTTGCCGATCTCGGATATCGGCTTGACCGCCGCATCCCTAGAGTCCTGCATCAGTTACCGCCTCGACCCACTGAACGACAGCCCCTGCGGCTTCATTGCAGCCCGTCATCGGCGCAGCAGTGTTGACCGACTGCACCACCGGAGAATCCATGTCCACGACCATTCCGCGAAGCCGTACCGTCACTCATGCAGCTTTGGCAGCGGCGCTCGCCGCCTGCCTGCTGGGCGCCGAACATCAAGCCATCGCCGCTGACCTGGCGCAGTTGGACAAGCTGACGCCGTCAGGTGCCGAGAAGGAAGCCAACAAGGACGGCAGCATCCCGGCGTGGCAAGGCGCCGAAGCGCCGTTGCCCGGTTGGGAATGGGGCAAGCTTCGCCAGAGCTACTGGAAGCACAAGGACGAGAAGCCGCTGCTGACGATCGACGCCTCCAATGCCGACAAATACGCCGACAAGCTGACGGCCGGTCAGCTGGCAATGCTCAAGCAGCGCAAGGACTACCGCATGGAGGTCTTTCCGTCCCATCGGACCTGCGGCGTGCCGGACTTCGTCGCCACCAACACCAAGAAAAACCTGAACGCGGCGAAGCTCGACGCCAACGGATGGAGCCTGAAGGAAGCCACCGTTCCGGGCTACCCGTTCCCGATTCCCGCGACGGGCGTCGAGGCCTTGTGGAACTCGAAGATGCGCTATCGCGGCGTCGGCATCGACTACAAAGGCACGATCACCGCCGTCTCGCCGCGTCGTGGCAGCGACGAATGGATTCGCGCCGATTCCGAGCAGACCTTGTTCTTCCCGTGGGGCGCGAAAGGATCCAACGCGTTGTCGTCGTTCCCGCCGGTCGAGTTCTTCGTGTACTTCGGCTACACGTCACCGACCGCGCTGGCGGGCCAGGCGCTCGCCATCACGCAATACCTGAATCAGGCCGAGAACGAGACCTTCTACTACTTCCCTGGTCAACGCCGTGTGCGGCGCATGCCCACCTACTCCCACGACTCGCCGCAGATCGGCATGGAGAACCAGTACACGCTCGACGAGCCCAACGTCTTCAACGGCGCACTGGATCGATTCGACTGGAAGCTGGTCGGCAAGAAGGAGATCTACACCCCTTACAACGCCTTCGGCGCCTACGACTTCAGCGCCAAGTTCGAGGACGTCGCCAAGCGCGACTTCATCGCCCAGAACCATCGTCGGTATGAGTTGCACCGCTTGTGGGTGATCGAAGCCACGGTCAAGGCGGGCATGCGGCACTCGGCTCCCAAACGCACGATCTACCTCGACGAAGACAGCTGGGCCCCTGTGCTGATGGACGACTTCGACGGGCAGAACAAGCTGGCCAAGATGCGCGAGGGCTTCCTGATCCCGGTGTACGAAACCGGCACCTGCGACGTGATGGCGATGGTCCAGAACAACCTGGCCGAGGACCGGTACGTGTACGACACGGGCACGCTGGGTGTGGGAAAGGACATCCGTTGGGTGACCGAGCCCAACGGTGCCCGGTACAAGGCCGGCTTCTACACATCCGACAACCTGCGCGCCATCAGCGAGCGCTGATTCGACTTCCCAAATCAAATCAAGGAAATCAGCGATGACCAGAACCCGTTCGTTTCATCTGCATGCGGTGGCAGCGGCAGCATGGGCACTTGCCAGCGCCGGCGCGCAGGCGGTCACCTTCGAGTTCGAAGGTGTCAGCGGCAATCTCGATTCCACGGTCACGGTGGGCACTGGCATCCGCGCCAAGGAGCCCTCGTGCACCCTGATCGTGCAGGGTGCCACGGGCACTGGTGCGCCGGTGGGATGCCTGGCGCCAACGTCGGCGCTCGGCGATCAGGGCAACCTGAACTACGCCAAGAATGACCGCTTCACGACCTATCTCAAAGGCAGCCATGAGCTGCTGCTCAAGCTGCCCAGCGACATCACCTTTCTCGGGCGGGTCAACTGGGTGAAGGACTTCTCTTCGACCGAGACGACCGGCTACACCAGCGCCACGACGCCGCCAACCGTGACCGACGGTCTGGCCGACGACGCACGTTCGGATCTGAAGTTCAAGGCCCGCCTTCTCGATCTGTGGGTCAGCAAGAGCTTCGCCGTAGGCGAGCAGCAGGCACGCGTGCGCGTCGGCAACCAGGTCGTCAGCTGGGGCGAGAGCCTGTTCCTGCCGGGTGGCATCAACAGCACCAACGCGATGGACATCATGCGGCTGTCGCAGCCGGGGACGCAGCTGAAAGAGGTCTTCCTGCCCGCCCCGATCGTCAGCGTGGCGTCGGGCCTCGGGCACGGTCTCAACGTCGAAGCCTATGTCCAGACCCACTGGAATGCGAACTACCTGCCGCCGACAGGCAGCTACTGGTCGGTCGCGAACGGTCTGGGCAAAGGCCACGACAGCTACGGTCTGGTCGAGGCCAAAGCCAAGAACCGCGACCAGTGGGGCACCGCACTGCGCTACCAGCCGGACGGCACGCAGCTGAACCTCGGCTTCTACGCGATGAACTACAACGACAAGGCGCCGCAGTTCAGCACCAACGTCAAGAGCACGGGGGCTGTCGGTTGGACGTATGCCGAGAACCGACACCTGTTCGGCATCAGCGCCAACTTCCCGGTCGGCGACTGGGCTGTCGGCACGGAACTGTCGTACCGCCCGAAGGACGCGGTCTCCCTCAATTCGGCGGTCAGCGGCTGCTCGTCGCAGAACGGCAATTGCTGGGTCGACGAGAAGAGGTTGCAATGGCATCTGACCGGGCTGTTGAGTCTCACGCCGAACACGGGCGGCGGCGTCCTCAAGCTGCTCGGTGCGGACACCGCGACGCTGCTCGCTGAGGCCGTGGTCATTCGCTACCCGGGGCTGAAGCAGAGTTACAGCGGCGATCCGATCAGCGCCGGCGCCTGGGGCTGGGGCCAGGAGTTCGATCCGACGGCGACGCCCGAAGCGGTCGGGTCCAAGACCTCTTGGGGCTACAACTTCGATTTCAGCTGGGTCTACGACGGCACCGTCATTCCAGGCTGGCAGGTGGTTCCCGAGATCTACTACTTCCAGGCCGTGAAGGGCCGCACGCCAAACGGCGTGGCCTTGTTCATGGAAGGTGCGAAGTCCGTGAACCTCACGCTGAGCTTCCTGCAGAACCCGACCAAGTGGCAGTTCGCCGTCAACTACGCGGCGTTCTGGGGCGGCTCGCGCGTGTTCGACCAGCCGTACCGTGACCGCAACTTCGTTGGCGTCACGTTGGCACGCAACTTCTGACGCGTTATCGCCGAACCCCCGCGTGGTCCACGCGGGGTTCGCATCGCCTCATGTCGCGGCGAGGCGGAGTTGCCCCACATCGTCTGACGCCAGTTTCCTGGGCGGGCTCGGAAAGGTCTTGTCGTGTCAGAAGCATCAACGTCTACGGCCGGATCGGGGCTTGTCCGAGCCGTGCAACGCATCGAGGCCGTTGCCTTCAGGAATCGACGCGCGATCCTGATAGCCCTCGCACTGTTCACGGTGGCAATGGCCTGGTTCGCGTTGCAGCTGCGCATGGATGCCGGCTTCGAGAAGCAGATGCCGATCGGGCACGAGTACATCAAGACCTTCCAGGCCTACCGCAACGACGTGCTGGGCGCGAACCGGCTCAACATCGTCGTCAAGGCCCGGGACCGCGACAACAAGAAGGGCGAGATCTGGACGCCGGCCGCGCTCAAGCGCCTGTACGAAGTCACCCAGGCGGTGACCTTCCTGCCCAGCGTCGAGCGGCTCGGCGTGCAATCGCTGTGGACGCCCAACAGCTTCGTCAACGAGATCACAGAAGAAGGCTTTCGCGCCGACCCGCTGATCGACGGCACCATCACGCCCGACCAGTTGACCGCCGACACCATCGCCAACATCCGCCGCGCCACCGCGCAGGGCGGCTTCGTCGGCACGCTCGTCTCACGCGACGAGACCAGCGCGATGATCACCGCCGAGCTGATCGAGTTCGACAAGGACGGCAAGAAGCTCGACTACATCGCCTACAACCACCTTCTCGAAGACCAGATCCGCGCCAAGTTCGAAGACGCCGACTACGAGATCCAGATCATCGGATTCGCCAAGCAGATCGGCGACATCGCCGACGGCGCCCAGTCGGTGCTGCGCTTCTGCGCGATCGCGCTGCTGCTCACGGCGGCGGCGGTGTACTGGTACTGCCACTCGTGGCGCTTCACGCTGCTGCCGATTGCCTGCTCGCTGACGTCGCTGGTGTGGCAGTTCGGCACCTTGCGCCTGCTTGGCTTCGGGCTCGATCCGCTCGGCGTGCTGGTGCCGTTCCTGGTGTTCGCCATCGGCGTGTCGCACGGCGTGCAGCAGATCAATTTCATCGTGCGCCAGATCTCGCACGGGCACTCCACCTTCGATGCCTGTCGCGAGAGTTTCACCGGCCTGTTGATCCCCGGCACGCTGGCGCTGGTGACCGCCTTCGTCTCGTTCGTCACGTTGCTGCTGATCCCGATCCCGATGGTGCGCGAACTGGCGATCACCGCCTCGCTCGGGGTGGCCTTCAAGATCATCACCAACCTCGTGATGCTGCCGGTCGCGGCCTCGTACTTCAGTGTCGATCAGGCCTATGCCGACAAGGCCATGCTCAAGGGCCGCCAACGCGCGAAGTGGCTGGCGCTGCTGGCGCGCTGCGCCGAGCCGCGCAACGCGGCAGTCGTGTTGGCACTGGTGGGGGCCGTCTTCGCCACCGCTGTGTGGCAAAGCCGCGACCGCGTCGTCGGCACCTTGCAACCCGGAGCACCAGAGCTGCGTGAAGACGCTCGCTTCAACCGCGATGCGGTCTCCATCTCGACCCACTACGACACCGGGCTCGACTGGCTGACCGTGATCTTCGAGTCGCCCGCTGCTGCCGGCGCTGCGCCCGACGCGTCTTGCGACAACGTCAACGTCGGCATCTATCAGGACCGCTTCACCTGGGCTTTGCAGCCGGTGCCGGGCGTGCTGTCGATCGTGTCGTACTCCGGCCAATTGCGCCTGTACAACGAGGGCTACAACGAAGGCAATCCGAAGATGAGCGTGGTGCCGATCGACGCGGGCAACTACGCCGCGCTGTCGACCGAGATCGCGCGCATCCGCGGCACCATGCGCAAGGACTGCAGCATGACGGCGGTGCATTTGTTCCTCACCGATCACAAGGCCGTCACGATCCAGCGCGTGATCGATGCGGTGAAGGAGTTCCGCACGAAGAACCCGATGCCGGGCATCACGATCCGACTCGCCTCGGGCAACGCCGGCGTGCTGGCCGCCATCGACGACGAGGTCGAGCGCAGCGAGCTGCCGATGATGCTGTATGTCTACGCCGCGATCGTGATCCTGGTGTTTCTGGTCTACCGCGACTGGCGCGCTGTCGTCGCCTGCTGCCTGCCGTTGACGGTGGGCACTTTCATCGGCTACTGGTTCATGAAGGAGCTGCAGATCGGTTTGACCGTGGCCACCTTGCCGGTGATGGTGCTGGCGGTGGGCATCGGCGTCGACTACGCGTTCTACATCTACAACCGGCTGCAGCTGCACATGGCCGCGGGCCAGCCCATCGTCAAGGCAATCGAGAACGCGATCCTCGAGGTCGGCACGGCGACGATCTTCACGGCCATCACGTTGGCCATCGGCGTGGCAACCTGGTCGTTCTCGCAGCTCAAGTTCCAGGCCGACATGGGCAAGCTGCTGGCCTTCATGTTCATGGTCAACATGGTGATGGCGATGACGGCGCTGCCCGCGCTGGCGGTGTGGCTCGAGATGCTGTTCCCGCGGCGCAAGCCGGTGCAGGCGTCCGGCCTGCTCCAACACTGAGGCGGGCGATGCGACCGATGAACTCCTTCTCGACCATGCGCACGCTCGCCGCGATGCTCTGGCTGTTGGCGAGCGCCGTCCCCGCGACAGCGCAGACGCCTTCCGCTCCCGTGCCGGTGCCGGCGCAACGCGTCGCGCACGCCACACAGGCCACGATGCTGGCGAGCGCGCGCGCTGGGTCGCGCATCGTCGCCGTGGGGGATCACGGTGTCGTGCTCTTGACCGACGACGCCGGACAGAGCCACCGGCAGGCGAAGGCCGTTCCCACCGACGTGACCCTCACGTCGGTCAGCTTCATCGACGAGCAGCGTGGCTGGGCAGTCGGTCATTGGGGTGTCGTGCTGCACACGACGGACGGCGGCGAAACCTGGGAGCTTCAGCGTGCGGAGACCCAGCGGGATAGGCCCTTGTTTGGAGTGCACTTCTTTGACGGTCAGCACGGCGTAGCCGTCGGACTGTGGTCACTGGTGTTGACCACTCAAGACGGCGGCGCGCACTGGCAGTCGATCGAGATGCCGATTCCCGCGGGCGCCAAGAAGGCGGACCTCAACCTGATGGGGCTGTTTCCCGATGCCGAGGGCCGCTTGTTTGCACCCGCCGAAAAGGGCATGGTTCTGCGCTCCGACGACCAGGGCCGGCACTGGAGCTATCTGGCCACCGGCTACAAGGGGTCGTTCTGGACAGGGGTCTCGACACCCGGCGGCCAGTTGATCGTCGCAGGCTTGCGCGGTTCGCTCTATCGCAGCGCGGACGACGGTCGCACGTGGTCTCGCATTGATACGCGAAGCAAGTCATCGATCACTGCGCTGACCATCGTCGGATCACAGGTGATCGGCGTCGGCCTGGAAGGTCTGGTCCTGCGCAGCTCGAACGGTGGCGTCTCGTTCAACTCTGACGTGCGCGGCGACCGCCTGTCGCTCACCGCAATAAGCGCTGGTCCGAATGGCCAGCTGGTCGTCTACTCGCGCCAGGGTGTCGTCAAGGCCGACACCGATCCTGCGGCAAAGTGAACGTGCACGTCCATGAGTGACGCCACCCTGCGAGCAGCGGGAATAGTCATCCATTGACGCCGCGCCAACGGAACACCTGAACGAACCATGAAGATTGCAATCCTCGGCAGCGGCGTGATCGGCACTACCGCCGCCTACTACCTGGCCCGCGCCGGCCATGACGTCACCGTGATCGAGCGACAGAACGGCCCGGCGCTGGAGACCAGCTTCGCCAACGCTGGCGAAGTCTCGCCCGGCTATTCAGCGCCGTGGGCTGGACCGGGCGTGCCGATCAAGGCGATCAAGTGGCTGCTGATGCAGCACAGCCCGCTCGTGATCAAGCCGATGCTCGATGCCGCGATGTGGCGCTGGGGTGCCGCGATGCTGCGCAATTGCACCGAGGCGCGCTACCGCGTGAATAAGGCGCGCATGGTGCGGCTGGCTGAGTACAGCCGCGATTGCATGAAGTCGCTGCGCGCCGAAACGGGCATCCAATACGACGAGCGCATGCAAGGCACGCTGCAGCTCTTTCGCACCCAGAAGCAGCTCGATGGCACCGGCAAGGACATCGAGATACTGAATCAGCACGGCGTGCCTTTCGAGTTGCTCGACCGCGAGGGTTACCTGCGCTACGAGCCGGCACTGCGCGATGTCAAGCACAAGTTCGTCGGCGCCTTGCGTCTGCCCGGCGACGAGACCGGCGACTGCTTCAAGTTCACCAACGAAGTGGCCAAACTGGCCGAAGGCTTGGGCGTAAAGTTTCGGTTCGGCGTCGATGTGCGTCGACTGAAAGGCGACCGCCACGGCATCTCTGCCGTGGAGACGCGAGACGGTCCGGTGCTCGCAGATCGCTTCGTCCTGGCATTGGGCAGCTACTCGACGGCGATGCTGAAGCCCTTGGGTGTCAACGTTCCCGTGTATCCCGTCAAGGGCTTTTCAATCACGGTCCCGATCACCAATGCGGCCCAGTCGCCGGAGTCGACGATCATGGACGAAACGCACAAAGTCGCGGTGACGCGACTCGGTGACCGCATCCGCGTCGGCGGTACGGCGCAGCTCTCGGGCTTCGACCTGGAACTCAGCGACGCGCGGCGGCGCACGCTCGAATTCGTTGTCAATGATCTGTTTCCTCGCGGCGGCGATATCGCTCGGGCCGAATTCTGGACCGGACTTCGCCCCATGACACCCGATGGCACGCCGATCGTGGGCCCGACGCCCGTGCCCAACCTCTGGCTGGCCACCGGCCACGGCACGCTGGGCTGGACCATGGCCGCCGGCACCGGACGATTGCTCGCCGACTGGATGTCGGGCCGCCAGCCGGACATCGACACAGAGGGCCTGACGATGGCTCGCTATGGTCAGGACGTTCAGGGCCGCGTGCAGGTGCCGCGCGCGCGCGTGGCGACCACGCATTCGCTGTGAGACGCTGCATCCGCGATCATCGCGGTCGACTGCCCGCGAACGCTGCGGCGCCAAGCTCCGTAGCACGCCTGCGCCGCGGGGCGTCTTCAATCTCGCTTTCGATCTGCAGGCGCGTCGCCTTCGGATGCCTGCTGCCGCTCTTTGCTCAGGCGCAAGAAATCGTCGTCGGGCAGACGCTGTCGCTCACGGGACCATCGGCGACGATTGCCCAGGACTTGTTGCGTGGCCGCCAGGCTTGCATCGATCTCATCAATTCGCAAGGGGGTATCCGGGGGCGGCCTCTCAAGCTCGTGACGCGCGACGATCGAAACGATGGGGTCCGTGCGGTGCAGTTGGCACAGGATCTGGTCGACCGCGAAGATGCCGCCGTCATGCTCGGCTCGATGGGCCCGGTCGTGAACGCCGCGCTGCTCAAGTGGAGCGGCACAAATGGCATGGCGGTCGTGGGCCCCTATGGGGGTGACATCGAGATTCGCGTGCCTGATTCGGGCACGGCATTCTTTCTCACGGCAAACCAAAGCGCAGAGGCCGCCCGACTCGCTTCGCACATTGCATCGCTCGGCTTGACGAGGGTCGTGGTCGTCCATGCCACCGACAAGTCCGGCCGTGCCGCGCTGACCGCGCTCGAGGAAGCGCTGGGCGTGTCGAACGTCGCCGCCGTCGCGTTGATACCGGTGAATCCGGACGCGAGCGATGCCGGCGTCGCTGCCCGAGCGGTGGTGAAGGCGAGCGCGCAAGCGGTCTTGTTGGCGACCTCGGGACGCGCCACGGTGGCCATGTTGAAATCGTTGACGACTGCGACATCGGGTGGGCTGAGCCTGATGCAGGTCTATGGGTTCTCGTCCGCCGCGAGTCAGGCCGAGTTGCTGGAACTGGGAGCACAGGCCCGCGGCTTTTCGATGAGTCAGGTGGTGCCGCTCCCGCGAGATACCCGATTGCCCATGGTTGCGACGTTCCAGACCGCGATGCGCAATATCAAGGGGGAGCGAACTTATGCGGAACTGGAAGGATGCATCGCGCCCTTGCTGCTCGCGGACGTTCTGCGCCGAAAGCCGATCGATCTCAACCGCGCCGGCGTGCTGCGAGCGATGAAAGCCGCCGGACGCGTCAACCTGGGAGGATTCG
>JBDUAG010000397.1:0-4196 GCA_040004785.1 Burkholderiales bacterium
TGAGCAATGCGTTCAAGTTCACCCATCGCCATACCGCGGTGAACTTGATTGCCTATGAAGTCGATGCCCATTTATTCATCGACGTTGAAGACAGGTGCGGTGGCCTTGCCCCGAACGCGGCAGAGGCAATGTTCGCGCCCTTCGCTCAATTGGCCTCCGATCGCACCGGGCTCGGCCTGGGCCTTGCGATTGCACGGCAAAACGTCGAATTCATGGGCGGAACCTTGACGGTCAAGAATCTCCCTGAGGTGGGCTGCATTTTCACCATCGGCTTCCCGAACTCGACGGTCGAGCGTCGGAGCGACTTCGGGGCCCTGAGATAGGAGGAACTTTCGCCTGCCGCAGCCGTCGGGGGGGCCCGCCGCGCATTGCGCTGACGAGGACCTTGCTAAGACGATGAGCGCACCGCTCATGTCTGAGGCATTCAGTTGGAGCCTCCGGACAAGTTGAACTCCGTCCACTCAGTCCTGGCAACGTGAGGCGCGACTGCCTTCGCTCGGTCAAAGGCCGCTTTCGAGGGCGGCTGGCACGGGCCGGTGGCCGTCACTGTGAGTAGCCGAACGACCGCTGCCCGGCGGCCTGATTTCAATGTCGGCTGACGGGCATCTCGATCGCGAAAGCGTCTGACCGCCGTCGACCCCAAGCAGACATTGACACCAACTCGCAGCAGACGCTCGAGGGCTGCCTATGGCACGATCGTCAGACCGTCGGCAGCAAATACGACCAGTCCCTTGTAGCTGCGAGCGATCGAGGTCAGTACAACTTCCTGCGATTTGTCGATCATTGGCGACAGGTGACTCAGCAACAATTTGTCGGCGCGTGCCTCGTCGGCCACTTCGCCAATCGCCTTCGGCGGCGTATGCAGGGTGTAGAGAATTGCTGGCGACCCCGGCGGATCGAGCACGACGCTGTTGAAGACGAGTAGGCTTGTACCACGCGCGATGCGGCGCAGATCGGGCAGCCCTTCGGCATCGATGTCACCGCTGAAGGTGATGCTCTTGCCGGCGTGGTCTATCCGGTAAATCACCGCCGGCGCGTCGCGGTGGTGCCCCGCGATCGCGCTCACCACAAGGTCCCCATCCGCGTAGACCTTCGTCGGTGTGGCGTCGGACCGCACGGTGGCGGAGATGTCGGTGGGCTGAATCGTCATCGGCGCCGAGAAGTCGCGCAAGTAGCCGAATGCCCCGTTAGCCCCAAATAACAGATCGACGAAACGCGTCGTCGACGGAAAGCTCGCCTCCTCGCCAGTGCCCTTTCGCCCATCCGGTCCGAACACCTGGAACCGGATCGGCCCGTTGCTCGACACGGCCCGTGCCTTGAACAGGCCCGGCAGTTCGCCGACATGGTCGATGTGCAGATGCGTCAAAAGCACGACATCGACCTTCGCCAGCGACAACCTGGACTCGCCGAGACGCGCGAATGAGCCCGGCCCGGCATCGACGAGGATGCGCGGGGTCCCGTCGACCAGCACCAAGTAGCTCGAACCAGCGCGGCCGGTTGCGCCGGGCCCGCCCGAGCCAAGCACGACCAGTGACAAGGCGGGAGCGATCGCGGTCGTCGGCGCGGGCTGTGCGCCCGCATCGACCATCAGGCCCACGGTGAGCAGACCGATATGGGCGGCACGAGCAAGTCGTTGAGCGATCGTCATGGTGCGGGTCTCCAGTTGACCGACGGCTCGCGCCATCTCCAAAAAAACAGTCAGGCCAGTTTGAAGAGCTTGTCCAACGACAGTGCGCCTGCGCCGCGGCCGATGAGGTAGAGCAACAACGCCGCCCAGGACAAGTGCGTGGGCCAGGCGTCGGGATAGACGAACAGCTGGATCGTCATGGTCATGCCCAGCAGCGCGATCGCAGACAGCCGCGTGAAAAGACCGAGCACGAGCAGCGCGGGGAACAGATGTTCCGCATAGGTCGCCAGATGCGCCGCGATTTCCGGCGGAATGAGCGGCAACTTGTATTCGCTCCGGAAAAGTTCGTAGGCGCCGTCGGTCACATGCAGAAAGCCGTCGACCTTGGTGCGGCCGGAAAGAAAGAAGATGGCGGCGATCGAGACTCGGCTGGCGAGCGCCAAAACATCGTGGCCGACCCATCGCGACGGGCCCTCGGCCACATCATTCCAGCGGGCCCGAAAGCCTTTGCTTCTCTGAGCGGTCATCGACACGGTGGCGGAGGATCGGTTCATGCGAATCTCATTTCATTCGAGGTCGGAATCGTCAATGCACCCGCCGACAACAATCCAGCGAGCAGGACAGCAATGTCGACTTCGGGGAACACGCCGAGCGCGGCGCCCGCAGCTTCTGCGAGCAGGAAGCCTTCGGCACAGGCGTCGAGAAAGGCAGCGCCAGAACGGTCGAGCCGTTTCCACGTCACTGCGTCTGTCGGCCGCGTCAACAACGCGCCTTCGCCCTGCCAGACGATCTCGTCGATGCTGTTTTCACCGGCGCGATTGGCCGACCAGATCGAGTAGATCGGCAAGTCTTCGAAGATGCACCAACGCGCAGCTGGATGAGGCCGCAAGCGCAGGGCGCCGATCTCTTCTGGTGAGAGCCGCGCCAGCCACACACTGTCGGCCACGTTCGCGTCGGCCGCGGTGTGCGCTTCGATCCAGAGCCGGTCCAGACGGGCAACGCCGGCCAGATAGGGAAGGTCGCCGGCCGGCTCGAAGCCCGCAAGGAATTCGGCGAACCGGTCGCCGTACATCAGCAGTCGACCATCGAGTGGCGGCTGCTGCCGCACGAAGGTCGCAGCCGCCTCGCGGAACCACGCGACGCCGACGAGTCGGGCCACGCTCGGAAAGTTCGCCTGCAGGGCATCGACGCAGGAACCGATCACCGTGTTGCGATACACCGCGAAGGCTGGTTGTGTCGCCAGGTCCGGGCTCGCATCCGGGTCGAACAGCGCGTTGACGAAGCTCGACTGGAAAGCGCCCAGCGAAGCACTCACGACGACTGCCCCGAAAGTTCTCTGATGCGGCGCAGTTCAGTACGGGCCTGCTCGCTTTCATCGAGCAGGACGTCGAAGACCGGGACATTGCCGTCGCGTTCGATCAGCGTGGGTCGCGCACCGATGCGCTCGACGACCTGCCGATACAGCGCCCACACCTCGGGCGAGATCGGCGCGTCGTGCGAGTCGATCAGCAAGGCTTCGCCGAGCGCCGCGTCCAGCGTGTGGCCGGCCAAATGAATTTCCATCACGCTCTCTGCTGGAAAGTTGTCAACGTAGTCCAAGGCGTCGAAGCCGAGATTTCGCGACGAGACGTGCACGTTGTTCACGTCGAGCAGCAGGCCGCAGCCGGTGCGGCTGACCAATTCCTTCAGGAACCCGATCTCGTCCCACTCGTGGCCGTCGATGCACAGGTAGTGAGAGGGGTTCTCGATCGCGACCCTGCAGCCCAGCGCCGACTGCATGTGGTCGACTTTCGACGCGATCCTGCGCAACGCCTCGCCGCTGCGCGGGAACGGGAGCAGGTCCGGGACCTGGACGCCACCCCATGCCGACCAGGCCAGATGCTCCGACACCAACGCGGGCTCGATGCGCCGAACGAGCGCGGACAAGCGCGCGAGGTGTACGGAGTCGAGCGGCGCGTCGCCCGCGAGCGACATGGACACGCCGTGCAATGAAAGCGGATGCCGCGCTCGAATCGCTTCGAGCAATCGCAGCCGCGGACCGCCGTCCACGAGATAGTTCTCGGCGTGGACCTCGAACCACATGCCTTCGGCTGCGCACCCCACGGCCGCGTCGTGGTGCTCGGGCTTCAACCCGAGCCCGGCAAGCATGTGAGGTGTCACGGTCACGCAGGTCGAATCAGGACTTCATTTCCGTCAGCGAACCGGTGCCCTTCGGCGTCTTCATGGTCACGCAGGTCCCGGCGGGAACGGCCTTGAACGCGTTGCCCTGGTAGTCGACCTTGGAGGTGCCGGCGCACGTGGTGCCCGCGCCCGCCTTGCAGTCGTTCTTGCCGGCCAAGGCAACGCCGTAACACTTCTCCGTGGCCGCCATCTTGTCGGCCATGGGCTTGTTGTCCTGGGCCATGGCAGCGCCAGCGGCGAGTGCGGTGAGCGTGAAGGCGGTGATGGCGATTGAACGGTTCATGATGAGCTGACTCCGGTGGTTGAGGGAAAGAACCTGCCGAGCGGCGCGGTCTAAGGATTTGCTGAAAAAGGGTCCACGCCATTCATAGCTGACGCGTTGAAGCAC
>JBDUAG010000398.1:0-4194 GCA_040004785.1 Burkholderiales bacterium
CCCATGCCGTGACCGCCTTCGCGGTGGCTTCCGTCGCCGTTGCCGATCAGGAAGTAGCAACCGGGCTTCTCGAGCAGGAAGAAGCTGAAGTCCTCGGCGCCCATCGTCGGCTCGAACTCCTGGACGTTGCCGGCGCCGACCAGATCGGCCATGACGCCACGTGCGAACTCGGTCTCGGCCGGGTGGTTGATGGTCGGCGGGTAGTTGCGCCTGAAGTGGAACTCGCAGGTCGTGTCGAAGGCCGCGCAGATGTGCTCGGTGATCTCCTGCATGCGCTTCTCGATCAGGTCGAGCACCTCGAGCGTGAAGGTGCGCACCGTGCCCTGGATCTCGCAGCTGTCGGGCACGACGTTGGTGGCCTCGCCGGTGTGGATCATCGTCACCGAGATCACGCCGGCGTCGATCGGTCGCTTGTTGCGCGTGATGATGGTCTGGAAGGCCTGCACCAGCTGGCACGCGACTGGCACCGGATCGATGCCGTTGTGCGGCATCGCCGCATGCGCGCCCTTGCCGTGGATGGTGATCTTGAAATCGTTGCTGCTCGCGAAGCACGGCCCGTTCTTCACGGCGAACTGGCCGACCGCCATGCCGGGCCAGTTGTGCGCACCGAACATCGCCTCCATCGGGAACTTCTCGAACAGCCCGTCCTTGATCATCTCGCGCGCCCCGCCGCCGCCTTCTTCGGCCGGCTGGAACACGAGGTAGACGGTGCCGTCGTAGTTGCGGTGCTTGGCGAGGTGCTTGGCAGCGCCGAGCAGCATCGCGGTGTGGCCGTCGTGCCCGCACGCGTGCATCTTGCCGACGTGCTGGCTGGCGTGCGCGAAGGTGTTGCGCTCGGTCATCGGCAACGCGTCGATGTCGGCGCGCAAGCCGACGGCGCGAGAGCTGGTGCCGTTCTTGAGGATCGCGACCACGCCGGTCGTGCCCATGCCACGGTGGATCGGGATGCCCCAGTCGGTGAGTTGCTTCGCGATCACGTCGGACGTGCGTTGCTCCTCGAAGCACAGCTCGGGGTGGGCGTGGAGGTCACGTCGGACGGCGGCAATGGCCGCGGCGTCCGCGAGGATGGACTCGATCATGCGCATGGTGGGCTCCGGCCAGGCAAATTCAGGGCCGAATCAGTTTACCCGCGCCGCAACTCGCGCGCAGAAGCCTACGTTCTCACGCGGCCATCCTCGGTCAGCATCGACAGATCGACGAAGTTCGACGCCACATGATCCTTCGGCCCGAACTTGACCGAGAAGCCGCCGAAGTCGCCGTTCTGGATCGACTCCAGCCCGGTGACCAGCGTCTCCCGCGTCGGGTTGCGGCCGGCCCGCTTCAGGCCCTCGGCGAAGACCTTGGCGGCGAGGTAGCCCTCCATGCTCGAATAGTTCGGGCGGGCATCGCCGCCGGCCTTGCGCACGGCGTCGAGGTACTCGCGCGAGATCGGCGTCGTGGTCGAGAACGGGAACGGCATCACCTGGCTCACCATGATGCCGTTGGCCTCCTTGCCGAGCTCGTCGGCGAGCGCCTGGGTGCCGACGAACGAGACGTTGAAGAAGGTGCCGCCGTAGCCGGCCTTGCGCGCGGCGCGGATGAACGCGGCGCACGATTTGTAGGCGCTGATCTGCACCACCGCGTCAGGGGTCTTGGAGGTGATGTCCTTCACCGCCTGCGCCACGTCGACGGTGTTGCGCTCGACCGTGCCGAGCGCCGCCGGCGCGAGGTTCAGTGCCTTCAGTGCACGCGTCACGCCTTCGAGCCCGGCCTTGCCGTAGGCATCGTTCTGATAGAAGACCGCGATCCGCTTCAGCCCGAGCGAGGTGAGCTGCTTGATGATCAGCGCGGTCTCGTCGTAGTAGGAGGCGCGCAGGTGGAACACCGTCTTGTGGAGCGGGTCGCGCAGCGCCTCCGCGCCGGTGAACGGGCCGAAAAACGGCATCTTCGCGTCCACCACCAGCGGCAGCGCGGCCAGGCAGGTGGGCGTACCGATGTAGCCGAACAGCCCGAACACATCGTCCTTGATGAATTTCTCGGTGTTGGCCTTGCAGCGGTCGGGCTCGTAGCCGTCGTCCGCGGTGCGCAGTTCGATCGTGTTGCCGTTGACGCCGCCCTGAGCGTTCAGCGCATTGAAGAACACGCGCGCGCCGGCGTACATCTGCAGGCCGAGCTGGGCGGCCGGGCCGGTCAGTGCGGCGGATTGGCCGAGCACGAGGCGGGTGTTCTGCGCAAACGCGGGCAGGGCCAGCGCTGCACCAGTGGCGGCGACACGCCGGATGGCGTCACGACGGTTCATGGGTGGTCCTCGACGACGTTGTGCGAGCAGCTCGTCGCGCATGGCGCGCGGCCCTCTTCTGTGGTGATTTTTGGTGACCCTGAAGCATAGGTGCTCGCGGGACCTTCGTCATAGGCCCGTTGGGAGGCGCAGACGGCCCCGGCGCTGAACTGTGTGCAATAGTGCACTCATGAACACGACCATCGTCCGCGCGGCCTGCCCGCACGATTGCCCCGACACCTGTGCGATCCGTGTCACGGTGCAGGACGGCCGCGCCATCAAGGTGCAAGGCGACCCCGATCACCCGCCCACGCATGGCGCTCTGTGCACCAAGGTCTCGCGCTACCCGGAGCGGACCTACCACGCCGAGCGCGTGCTGCACCCGATGAAGCGCAGCGGGCCCAAGGGCAGCGGCCGGTTCGTGCGCGTCAGCTGGGACGAGGCCCTGGCCGACATCGCCGCGCGCCTCGAGGCCATCGCCGCGCGCGACGCGCAGGCTGTTCTGCCCTACAGCTATGCCGGCACGATGGGCCTGGTGCAGGGCGAGAGCATGGCGGCGCGCTTCTTCAACAGGATGGGCGCCTCGCTGCTCGACCGCACGATCTGCTCGAGCGCCGGCGGCGACGCCCTGATCGCGACCTACGGCGGCAAGATCGGCATGCACCTGGAGTTCTATGCCGAGAGCAAGCTGATCCTGATCTGGGGCAGCAACTCGATCGCGTCGAACCTGCACTTCTGGACCTTCGCGCAGGCCGCCAAGCGCAACGGCGCGAAGCTCATCTGCATCGACCCGCGCAGGACCGAAACGGCCGACAAGTGCCACCAGCACATCGCGCTGCTGCCGGGCACCGACGGCGCGCTCGCGCTCGGGCTGATGCACGAGCTGATCGTCAACGACTGGCTCGCCCACGACTACATCGAGCGTCACACCGACGGCTGGCCGGGCTTGCGCGATCGCGCGCTCCAATGGCCGCCGGAGCGCGTTGCGCAGCTCTGCGGCATCAGCGCCGACGACGTGCGCGGCCTGGCGCGCGACTACGGCACCGCGCGCCCCGCGGCGATCCGCCTCAACTACGGCATGCAGCGCGTGCGCGGCGGCGGCAATGCGGTGCGGCTGATCGCGGTCCTGCCGTGCCTCGTCGGCGCGTGGCGCGATCGGGCCGGCGGGATGCTGTTGTCGAGCTCGGGCTGGTTCAAGCCGGTGCGCAACGACGCCGCGCTGCAGCGGCCTGATCTGCTCGCCGGCCGCCGCCCGCGCACCCTCAACATGAGCACGATCGGCGGCGATCTGCTGCGTCAAGCTCACGACGTGCTTCCCGATGGCGCCGCGTTCGGGCCGAAGATCGAGGCGCTCGTCGTCTACAACAGCAACCCGGTCGCGGTCGCGCCTGAATCGCCCAAGGTCGTGCGCGGCTTCGCGCGCGACGACCTGTTCACGGTCGTGCTCGAACACTTCATGACCGACACCGCGGACCACGCCGACTATGTGCTGCCCGCCACCACGCAGCTCGAGCACCTGGACGTGCACACCAGCTACGGCCACACCTACGTGATGATCAACGAGCCGGCGGTGGCGCCGCTCGGCGAGGCCAAGACCAACACGCAGATCTTTCGCGAACTGGCCGCGCACATGGGCTACACCGAGGCGTGTTTTGCCGACGACGACGAGGCACTCGCGCGCTGCGCGTTCAAGCCGGAGCACGTGAATTTCGACGCCCTGCGCGAGCACGGCTGGTTCAAGCTGCCAATTGCCGATGCGCCGCTGGCGGACGGCGGCTTTCCGACCGCGAGTGGCCGCTGCACGATCGCTTCGGCCGAATTCGGCGTGCCCAATTTCGTTCCGAACTACGAATCCGCAGCCAGTGCGCCCGAGCTCGCGGCGCGCTTCCCGCTCGCGATGATCTCGCCGCCGGCGCGCAACTTCCTGAACTCCAGCT
>JBDUAG010000399.1:0-4168 GCA_040004785.1 Burkholderiales bacterium
ATGCTGCCGTTGTTCGCGGTGACGCGGATCAGCCGCGGCGAGAGCTGCACCGGTGTGCCCACCTGGATGTCGTAGCAGCTCGTGCCATGGCCGGCCGGGTCGAGCCGGCCGAGCTCGGCCCAGGCGGGTTCGTCGGGCAGCACCGGGCGCATGCCCTGGTGGCCCGAACCGACGCGCGGCATGATCAGCCCGATCTCGCGCGGCGCGCGCGCCCACGCCAGCAACGCGGCCACGGCATCAAAGCGGCCGATCAACGCGAGCGTTGTCTGCGTCGGCGTCATCAGCTTCAGTTCGGCCGCGCGCGCGAGGGCTTCGGCGGGACGCAGCCAGAGCTGCTCGACCATCTCGGTGCCGTCGAACTCGGCCGTCTGCGCGGCCGGCGCCTCGGCGATGAAGAAGCGCGTGTCGAAGCGCTTCGCGCGGCCCAGCGGCGTGAGCCAGTGGCTGAGGTAGACGAGCCGGTCGAGCGCGAGCGTCAGCTCGAACTCGTGGCACAGCTCGACCATCGTGCGCTCGCCGCGGTGCAACGGGCCGCGCCAGGACCGCAACGCGGCGGCGCCGTCACCATCGAGCGGCACCAGCGCGCCAGCCGCGTCGACGGCGAACAGCAGGCCCGATTCCTCGAAGCATTCGCGCACCGCGGCCACAAAGTAGCTCAGCGCGCCGTCGGTCAGCCCGAGGCGCGCGTTCGCGGTGCTCGCATCGATGCCGGCGCAGCACGCGTCTGCCAGACGGTCGCCCGGGTCGACGATGCCGCCCGGGAACACCCACGCACCGCTGTTGTGGTCGCCGCGCTCGGCACGGCGCGACAGCAGCACCTCGATGCCGCCGGGCGCATCGCGGACCACGACGAGTGTGGCGGAGGCACGCGGCGGTCGGGCGTCGGGCGACGGTGCGGGCGGGGAGACGGCGTCGGTGGCTTGCATGGAATATCCGTTCGGGTTCACGCGAGGCGCCGAAGCAGCGCCATCGCCGCAGCCGGCGCCTTTTCCTTGGCGCCGCTGATGAAATACAGGAACACGTCGCGCGGCGCCGCAGGCGGTGGGGCGGGCTCGATGCGCGGCACACCGGCGGGCTCCGCGCCCTCGCGCCAGACCTGCGCGCACGCGCCGAGCTGGTCGAACACGAGCGGCGCGCAGCCTTCGGCCAGCGCGGCATCGGTGCGCATCAGGCGGGCGTAGACGAAGTCGCCAGTGAGGTCGGCGAAGGAGGGGTAGTCGTCGGAGTCGGTGAAGACCGTCGCCGCCCGATAGCGGCGCGCGAGCGCGAGGTAGTCGGGCGTCTTGAAACTCTCGTGACGCACGTCGAGCACATGGCGCAGCGGCAGGCCGCCGACCTGCGCCGGCAGCAGCTTCAGAAACGCCTCGAAATCCAGCGGCTCGAAACGCTTGGTCGGCGCGAACTGCCACACGATCGGCCCGAGCTTGTGCGCCAGTTCCGCGATGCCCTGATTCACGAAACGCTCGATCGACTCGCCCGCCTCGGCCAGCACGCGCCGGTTCGTCGCAAAGCGCGAGGCCTTCAGCGAGAACATGAAATCACTGGGCGTCTCGTCGCGCCACTTCGCAAACGTCGCGGGCTTCTGCGAGCTGTAGTAGGTGCCGTTGACCTCGATCGCGGTCAGCTGCCGGCTCGCATACTCGAGCTCGCGGCTGTGCGGCCAACCGGCCGGGAAAAAATTGTTGCGCCACGGCTCGAAAGTCCAGCCACCGACGCCGACGCGAATCCTGGGAATCATCCGTGCACTCCTTCGCCAGCCCTGGACTCTAGGCGATCATCGGAGACCTCGATGCCCTGGACGTTTTTCTTCCTCGCCGGCCTGTTCGAGGTCGCCGGCCGGCCCGATCAAGGCACCGGGTTCTTCAGGTTCTTGTCGAGGAAGCGCTCGACCCGCGTCCAGAAGTCGACGTTGTTCGCGAGCAGCATCCAGCCGTGGCCCTCTGCGGGGTAGACGATCCACTCGACCTGGGAATTGGTCTTGCGCACCGCGTCGCGGAACTGCGTGCCGTGATCGAGCGGCACGCGCTCATCGATCCCGCCGTAGGCCATCAGCAGCGGTTGCGTGACCTTGTCGGCCAGTTTCAACGGCGAGGTTGCCGCGAGTTGCGCGGCATCCAGCTTGCGATCGCCGACCATCGCCGGCATCCCGTACTGCTTCCAACGCTCGCTGGCGTCGCTCCAAGTGATCGAGTACTTCAGATCGATGTCGGTAACGCCGGCCCATTCGACGCCGCAGCGAAACAGCTCCGGGTTGCGGATCAGCCCCATCAGGGTGGCGTAGCCGCCGTAACTGGCGCCCGCGATGCAAACGCGCTTCGGGTCCGTGTAGCCCTGCTGGATGGCCCACTTCGTGGCGTCGGCGACGTCGTCTTGCATCGCCAACCCCCACTGCTTCCAGCTTGAGCGGAAATGCTTGTAGCCGAATCCCAGACTGCCGCGAAATTCGGGCTCGATGACGACGTAGCCGCGCGACGCCAGGAACTGCGAATCCGCATCCCATTCCCATTTCCCGCCGCGCACCCAGGGGCCGCCATGCACCAGCACGACGGTCGGCTGCGGCCCCTTCAGTCCGACCGGCCGGGTGATGTGCACCGGCATGCTCAGCCCGTCGCGCGTGGCCACGCGCACCATGTCGCGCGTGGCCATCGTCGCTGGATCGATCCAGGGGCGCGACTTGGCGACCGGCTCCAGCGCGCCGCTGACCGTGTCGTAAAGGTAAAAGACGGCTGGCACGCGGTCGGCGGTGGACTTGACGAGAATCTTCTGACGCCACTCACAGCCACCGCAGTCGAGCTGATTGACGGTGCCGGGCAGCTTCGCATCGACCTGCTCCTGGATCTTCTTCAGGCCGGCGTCGAACCACACGGTCGCACTCGCGTCGGTCAGGTAGTGCACACCCAGCACCGCGCCGCTCCGGCCGACATCCGGCATACCGTCGATGTCATAGCCCTTGGCGGATACCAGTGGGCGCAGCGATCCCAGGCCTGCGCCCATGTCGATCACTACAAATGACTCGGTGTCTTCGTTCGCAGCTCGGGCCGTCGCGAACAGGCGGTTGGCGTTGTCGACGTACACCGGATCGAACACGCTCTCGGCAAACAGATCGTGCTCATCGATCTTGATCCAGGCGGCGTCCGGCGTCGGCTTCCAGAAGATTCTTTCCTTGGCCTCCTGGTGCGCGACCGCGACACGCGGCCGTCCGGCGGGATCGACGGCCCAACGAATGACTCCATCGGGCGCGTCTTGCGTGATGGTGCGCACCACACCCGTCACGGTGTCAACCCTCTTCAGTTTGGACTCGACGAACTCGCCAGCGAGGCTGTAGACGCGGCCAACCACGATGACATCGTTCGAGCCGTCGTACACCCTTGAGAAGAAGCGATGGGTCGGATCGAGGCTTCGATCGCCGAGCTCAACCGCCGTGCGAACCCCTTCCCATCCGAGCCGCACGAGCCTGCGAGGCAGGGAGCCGCCATTCGCATCGACTGCGAACAAGCCGATTCCGCGCTGGCTGAACAACGCTGCCTCCTTGTCGTAGAGGCGATACAGCAAGCGATCGTCGTTGACCCACTTGGCGCCCCAGATGTCGGCGTCCTCGTAGCTCGCGACGACCTTGGACTTGGACAAGTCCTCGAGGTTCAGCACCGCCAAGCCCAATCGGCCGTCGGGTCGGGTCACCGTCGCGGCGATGCGCTTGCCCGAGGGCGACACCGCGAAGTCGGCATACACGTCGGGCTTGAAGAAATCGGCCGCCGGCAGCGGCGCGGCACCGACCTGCGGCGCGAGCGTCCAAAGCAAACCCGCAAACCATAGACGCGCTGCCGCACATCGGTGTCCGAACGTCGAAAGAGTTCTCAAGAACGTGCCCCCAGTGCCATGCTGACGAGCTGCGATTCTGCGTGGCAGATCACACCCGCGCGCAAGCAAGCGCATCGTGTCGTGGCATGCGTCACGCCCGACGCGCGGCGTTGACGCTTGGCGCGATCGACAACACATCCTGGGCCGCGTCCTCGTACAGCCGGGCGAGCTGCAGCAACGCTGCGTCACCCTGCGGCCGCCCGATCAGTTGCAGGCCCATCGGCAGCCCCGCGGCGCTGAACCCGGCCGGGACGCTGATGCACGGCAGGCCCGCGAAGGTGGCGTAGATCACGACCTCCATCCAGCGGTG
>JBDUAG010000400.1:0-4163 GCA_040004785.1 Burkholderiales bacterium
CGGTCGCAGTTCGATGGCCCAGCACTACGGCCTTCGCGATCTGAATGAAGCGCGGTCGTATGGGGCTCATGCTGTCCTGGGGCCCCGGCTGAAGGAATGCGTGATGGCCGTGCTGGCCGTGCCGTCACGAACGGCGCATGAGATCTTCGGCTCGCCCGACGATCTCAAGTTCTGCAGTTGTGTGACCCTCTTCGAACTGGCAGCGACAGACCCTTGTTTTGCCGCGGCCCTCGATCGCTTCTATGCGGGACGACGGGACGGGATCACGTTGATGTCGATGCGGGCCGGGGTCGACCCGATGAACATCAGGACCCGGTAGTGATCGTAACGACGCCTGGAGATTCCAGAAGCGGGCTCGCGAACGTGTTCCAGGCTCACGGCCGGACCTTCCGGAGGCCCAGAGAAGTCCATAGAAATCCTTGATGTCGACCGCCGCATTGGAATTCCGATGGAGCGGCGATAGTCCGCCCCCCCGAAGTCGCCTCACCTCCCCGGCTTAAAGTACGCCGGGCTCGCGATCACCGCTAGCATCCGCGATCAACCCTTCTTACGCGAGCGACGATGAAAAGTCACAACGTCACGAGAGTACTGGTCACGGGAGGCGCGGGATTTCTCGGATCGCACCTTTGCGACCGCTTGATCGAAGCGGGACACGACGTGCTATGCGTCGACAACTTCTATACCGGCGCCAAGCGCAACCTGGTGCAGCTGCTCGACCACCCGAGTTTCGAGATCTCACGGCACGACGTGACAATTCCTCTCTACGTCGAGGTTGACCAGATCTACAACCTCGCCTGCCCCGCCTCGCCGATCCACTACCAGAACGACCCGGTCCAGACGACGAAGACCAGCGTGCACGGCGCGATCAACATGCTGGGGCTGGCCAAGCGGGTCAAAGCGAAGATCCTGCAGGCGTCGACGAGCGAGGTGTATGGCGACCCTACCGTGCACCCGCAGACCGAGGACTACTGGGGCAACGTCAACCCGATCGGTCTGCGTTCTTGCTACGACGAAGGCAAGCGCTGCGCCGAGACGTTGTTCTTCGACTACTACCGCCAACATCAGCTGCAGATCAAAGTCGCGCGCATCTTCAACACCTACGGCCCGCGCATGCACCCGAACGACGGGCGTGTCGTCTCCAACTTCATCGTCCAGGCATTGCAGAACCGGCCCATCACGCTGTATGGCGACGGCTCGCAAACACGCTCGTTCTGCTACGTGGACGACCTCGTCGACGCGCTGATCCGATTGATGGACACGCCGGCGGAGGTCGTCGGCCCGATCAACATCGGAAACCCGGTCGAATTCACGATCAAGGAGCTGGCCGAGACCGTCATCCGGCTAACGAACTCCAGCTCCACGCTGGTGTTCAAGCCGCTGCCATCGGACGATCCGAAACAACGCCAGCCCGATGCCTCGCTTGCCAAGACGGCGCTCGGCTGGACGGCAAGTACGCCCCTCGAAGCTGGCCTGGTGAAAACGATCGAGTATTTCGAAGCTCTGCTGCGGGACGGGAATCAGTTTTGAGTCGTCGCATCGCGTTCATCAAGACTGGCGGCTTCTCCCACATCAACGACCGGGTCGCGTCGATGCTGCGCGCGCGCTTTCCGGATGCTGAACTCGACATTGTCGACACCAACACGCTGCCCGTCTGGGGACGCCTGCAATTGCCGCAGATGGCCGTCGGAGTGCTGCGCGAGTATGGGCTTGGGCGTTGCCGCAGCACGGCCTCGATCAGGCGTTACGGGCAACGCACGACCGGTTTCTTCGAGGCCGTCAGATCGCAGCTCCGCGCACTCCTCGCGGGCAGTGACTACCTTTTCACAGTCCAGAGCCAGTCGATGATCGATGCGAGCCAGCCTGGCACGCCGCACTTCGTCTACACCGACCACACGCACCTGACCAATCTGTACTACCCCGCATTCGACCGCGCAGATCTCTACGCCGCTGAGTGGGTTGCGAAGGAGCGGACGATCTACGAGAACGCCCGCACGGTCTTCACGATGAGCTCGCATGTGTCCCGCTCGTTGCGAGAGCAGTACGGCATCGACGATTCGAAGATCGAGCGCATCCGAATCGGCAGCAACATCGACATCCCGCCGGAAGAATCACTGCGCGAGGAGCGCTTCACGGCGAAGCGCATCCTCTTCGTCGGCATCGACTGGGAGCGCAAGGGCGGACCGCAGGTGGTCGAGGCATTCAGGAAGGTCTTGAAGCAGCACCCGGATGCGCGTCTCACCGTCGTCGGCTGTTCGCCGCGGATCGATCTTGCCCAATGCGAAGTGCTCGGCCGCCTGCCGCTGGCAGAGGTCAGCACGCACTACTTGGCCTCAACAGTCTTCTGCCTTCCGACCCGCAACGAGCCATTCGGAATTGTGTTCCTGGAAGCATTCGCCCACCGGCTGCCGATCGTTTCGACAGATGTCGGCGCGCTGCCGGACATCGTCCAGAACGGCGTCAGTGGCTACCTGGTGCCGCCGGACGACAACGACCGCTTGGCTGCAATGCTCGGCGCGTTGTTTTCCTCACCTGATCGCTGCCGGCAGTTTGGCCAAGCTGGGTTCGAGCACCTGCTGAGTCAATACACCTGGGACAACACTGGCCGGCTGATGGCCGAACGGATCTCTGGAGAGATCGACCGCGACCCGTCCTGATTTGAAGCTTTCCTCCGCGCAGCTGGGTGGGCTTAGCCCGAACATTTCACCAGTGCCCCGACCAAGCGCGTTTCGGGGTTGAACGAGATCGTTGAGATCGGCGTTTGCGCTGAGACGACCTACTGGATGAGGTTGGCGCTGTTGTCAGACGGACTACCCCCTTACCCCCGTTGTTTGTCAGCGCGCCGGGGACAGCACTGGATGGGGTTCACGGGGCCAAGGCCTGCGCTGCACTGAGGAAGACGCCGCGCAACGGGTGATGCGAGGCCAACAGCACGCGCACACGGCGCGTGTTGCGCAGAACAGCCGCGCCGATCTTGAGCAGCCGCACACGGATCGTTGCCGCCGCAGCGCGCTCGAGCTCGGTGCCCTTGAGCGCGAGCTCGCGCAGCCGCTGCATCAGCGTGTAGGCCAGTGCGGCCATCAGCAAGCGCAGCTGGTTGGCCGCGAAGCGATGGCAACTTGCGCGCGTGCCGAACAGATCGAGCTGGGCTTCCTTGATCCGGTTCTCCGCTTCGCCGCGTGCGCAGTACAGCCGCTCATACAGCTGTACGGCCTGGCCTTGGAGGTTGGTCACCACGAAGCGCGGGTTGTTGCCCTGTGCGCCGTGCTCCAGCCGCGTGATCACGCGCCGTTCGATATCCCAGCTGTCAGCCGCGTAGACGAACTCGTCGATCAGGCGCTGCTTGAGGCCAGTGGCCTCGTACTGCTCGGCCAGCATCAGTTCGGCGTAGCGCACCTGCGCCTCAAGCCGTGCGTTGCGCGCCAGCCCGATGATGTAGCTCACGCCCGAGCGCTCGCACCAGCGTAGCAACCGCTGCCGACAGAACCCTGAGTCGCCGCGCACGATGATGCGCGCCTGCGGCCAAGCCCGGCGCAGCCGCTGCACCAGCAGCTTGATGACGGCGGCTGCGTTCTTGGCCCCGTCGATGCGGCTGCGCCGCAGCACGCACGCCAGCATCGCCTGGCCGCAGAACACGTACAGCGGCAAGTAGCAGTGGTGGTCGTAGTAGGCATGGAACTCGGAGTGCTCCTGCTGGCCGTGCAAGGGCACGTCCGAGGCGTCGATGTCGAGCACGAGTTCCTCTGGCGGCCCCTTGTGGCTGGCGATGAACTGATCGATCAGCACGCCATGCAACGCAACGGCCTGCGCACGTGTGGCGCGCGTCTCCAGACGGCTCAACGTGGGCGAACTGGCCAGCGCATCGACCCGCCCCACGGCGGTCTGCATCAGCAAATCGTCTCGCAGCGTATCGTGATCGTTCAGGTCTTCGTAGCCACAGCACAGGCCGTAGATGCGCTGGGTCAGCAGGTCCCGCAGGCTGTGCGTGATGCGCGTGGGATCGCGCGGGTCGCTGAGCACCGCCGCTGCCGCGCGGCTCAGTCCGATGCGCTCGTCGACCCGGCGCAACAGCAGCACGCCGCCGTCCGAGCCAATGTCCCCGCCTTCGAAGTTGGCATCGATCACGCGGCGTCCAACACGCCCCAATTCCATCGTCCCATCGGTAC
>JBDUAG010000401.1:0-4161 GCA_040004785.1 Burkholderiales bacterium
TCGCGGTCGAGAAGGCGACGAACGCGAAGTGGGAGTACATCCCGTACAAGGGCGGCTCGCAGGCCGTGACGGACACGATCGGCGGCCAGACGCAGGTGCTGATGAACGGCATGCTGGCGACGCTGCCGTTCGTGCAATCGGGCAAGCTCAAGGTGCTCGGCGTCTCAAAGGCCACGCGCGTGCCGCTGCTGGCGCACGTGCCGACGATCGCCGAGCAAGGTGTCGCCGGTTTCGAGTCCGGCACCTGGCAGGGCGTGCTCGTGCCGGCGGGCACGCCACCGGCCATCGTCGCCCGCCTCTCGGCCGAACTCACCCGGATCATCCGCTCGCCCGACGTGCGTTCGCGCCTCACGGTACAGGGCGCCGAGGTCTACACGATGTCCCCGGCGGAGTTCGCGCCATTCTTTGCAGCTGAGCGCAAGCGCTGGGCCGATGTCGTCGCCAAGGCCGGCCTGAAGATCGATTGAACGAAAGACACAAGCACCATGACACTCCCCACGCCCTACCGCGCCTTCCCCAACAGCTTTCGCGCCGACCTGCGCGCTGGCAAGCGGCTGATCGGCTGCTGGTGCTCGCTCGCCAACCCGATCACCACCGAGGTGTTGGGCGTGGCCGGCTTCGACTGGATCCTGCTCGACGGCGAGCACTCGCCGAACGACGTGATCACCTTCATCCCGCAGCTGATGGCACTGAAGGACAGCGTCAGCGCGCCAGTGGTCCGGCCGTCGTGGAACAACCCGGTGGAGCTGAAGCGGCTGCTCGACGGCGGCTTCTACAACTTCCTGATCCCGTTCATCGAGAGCGGCGAGGAGGCGGCGCGCGCCGTCGCCGCCACGCGCTACCCGCCGCAGGGTTTCCGCGGCGTCTCGGTGGCGCAGCGCGGCAACCGCTACGGCACCGTGCCGGGCTACTTCGAAGGCGTCAACGAGCAGATCTGCGTGATGGTGCAGATCGAAAGCGGCAAGGGCGTGGCGGCAGCCGCGGAGATCGCAGCGGTCGAGGGCGTCGATGGCCTGTTCGTCGGCCCGTCCGACCTGGCCGCGGGCCTCGGTCATCTGGGCAACGCCAACCACCCCGACGTGCAGGCCGCGATGGCAAAGATCTTCGACGCGGCCAAGGCGTCCGGCAAGCCGGTCGGCATCCTGGCGGGCGTGGAAGCCGATGCGCGCCGCTACATCGCGCAGGGTGCGAGCTTCGTCGCGGTCGGCAGCGACCTCGGCGTGTTCCGCGCCGCAACCCAGGCCTTGCGCGACAAGTTCGTCGAGCCATGACGTGCGCCGGTAAGTCTTCACGCTGGCGTGGCCCGGCCGCCTCTGCATCCGAAAGATTCGGCGGATAGGAACGAATCACCGCGCCAGCGCTGGCGCACGCCAGATGAACCTCCGAGACTCCCGCACCGTTGCCGCGTTGCGGCTCACCCCCTCGGAGGAACCCTGTGCATTTGATCTGGACCATTCTGATCGGCTTCGTCGCCGGCCTCGTCGCCAAGGTGCTGACGCCGGGCGGCGCCCCCGGTGGCTTTTTCATCACCGCCGCACTCGGCATCGGCGGCTCGCTCGCCGCGACCTCCCTCGGCCAAGCGGCGAGCTGGTATGCACCCGGCCAGTCCGCCGGCTTCATCGGCGCCGTGATCGGCGCGGTGCTGCTGCTCGCCCATCACTTCATCACGAAGAAGTAAGCCCGTCTTCACCTTCGCCGCTTCAAGGACACACCCATGGCATTCGACCTCGGCAGCTTGCTGCAACAACGCTGGGCAGCGCCGCGCTCAGCATCGCAGGGAGGCCCTGCCAACCGCTGGCGGGGCCTGTTTCGTGGAGTGCCGTGCGCCGCTTCACAGCAGCGCAGCGGCATCCAGGGCATGTTCGCATGGCCTGGTGCGACCGGCAGGAATCGAACCTGCGCCTAAGCCTTCGGAGGGCCCAATGATATCCACTTCACCACGGTCGCTCGTGAGCCCGCAATTCTAGCGTCCCGCCTGCGCCGCCCGTTGTGGCCGCGCCAGCGCGCAGAGTGAAGCAGTGACGGGCCCTATAATTCCGCGGTTTTGCGCACCTTTTCGGCCTCACTTGGCAGTGCGCTTTCGCAGTTGAGGACTCCATGAGCGACGCCACCAGCCACCCAGATCACGACGACGGCCCGCACGAAGGCCCGATCAAGACGCCGAAGCAACTGATCCTCGCGGTCATCTACGCGTTCGTGATCCCGATCGCGGTGATCGTGTTGCTGGTGATGTACGTCACGAGCAGCCATCGCCCGGCCGCCGGCAGTGATGGCCTGGGCAAGGAAGCGGTCGCCGCGCGCATCCTGCCGGTCGGCATGGTGCAGGTGAAGGATGTCTCCGACCTGTCGACCCTGAAGACTGGCGAGCAGGTCTTCGCGGCGCAGTGCACGACCTGCCACGCCGCCGGCCTGGTCGGCGCGCCGAAGCTCGGCGATGGCGACGCCTGGGGCCCGCGCATCAAGACCGGCTATGAGGCACTGTTGCACTCGGCGCTCGCTGGCAAGGGCCAGATGGGCGCGCAGGGCGGCGGTGACTACGCCGATCTCGAAGTCGGCCGCGCGGTCGTCTACATGGCGAACAAGGCCGGCGGCAAGTTCGACGAGCCCAAAGCGCCTGCCGCCAGCGCTTCGGCGCCCGCCGCAGCACCGGCCGTGGTAGCTGCGGCGCAAGCGGCGGCCCCGGTCGCTGCGGCGACGGTTGCCGCAGCCGACCCGGTCAAGGCCGAGGCCGCCGGCGCTGCACCGGCGCTCTACACGCAGATCTGCCAGACCTGCCACC
Source organism: Burkholderiales bacterium (assembly GCA_040004785.1). Lineage (GTDB taxonomy): Bacteria > Pseudomonadota > Gammaproteobacteria > Burkholderiales > Burkholderiaceae_C > LMDS01. The sequence goes on from JBDUAG010000401.1 coordinate 2,780, forward strand.
TGGCCGGCATCGCGGGCGCGCCCAAACTCGGCGATAAGGCGGCCTGGGCACCGCGCCTCGCGCAAGGCGTCGACGGCCTGACGGCGAGCGCGATCAAGGGCAAGGGCGCGATGCCGCCCAAGGGCGGTTCCGGCGGCTCCGACGCCGACATCAAGGCGGTCGTGGCATACATGGTCAGCAGCGTCAAGTAGCACGCACCGCGTCCAACCGAAAGCCGGCCTGCGAGCCGGCTTTTTTGCGTGCATCCGATCGGCGCCGGAATGCGTATGAGGGCGTGGGGCGCATTTCGCTCCTAGTTCAACCCTCAGGAGCCCCGCCATGAAAGCAATCACGATGATCGCCGCCGCCGCCGTCCTCGGCGCCTGCGCCAGCAGCCCGATGATGATGAAGGTCGACAACGCCGCGCTGCCCGAAGCGGTGCGCGTGCCGATGGGTCAGAAGGTCATGATGTCGACCACCGGCGTCGGCGAGATCACCTACGAATGCCGCGAGAAGAAGGACATGGCGGGCGCCCACGAGTGGGCCTTCGTCGGTCCGGTCGCGACGCTCTACAGCGGCGACAAGAAGAGCGTCGGCAAGTACTACGCCGGGCCCACCTGGGAAGCCGCCGACGGCTCCAAGGTCAGCGGCAAGCAGCTCGCCGTGGCGCCGGCCAGCCCGGGCAACATCCCGCTGCAGCTGGTGAAGGCCGATCCGGCGATGGGCGCTGGCGCGATGAACGGCGTGAGCTACATCCAGCGCTTGAACACAAAGGGCGGCGTGGCCCCCACGATGGCCTGCGATGCGACGAGCAAGGGCCAGCGCCAGCAAGTCGCCTACGAAGCCGACTACGTGTTCTACGGGATGTGAGGAACCGCCGCCTTGGCCGGCTTCAGGCAATAACCGAAGCGGCCAGGCAAGGTGTCGAAGCGCGTGTCGGCGGGCACCCATTGGCCGGCCTCGACAGCATCGGCGGCAAGGTTCATGTCGAGCGTGTGCACGATGCCGAAGCCGAGATCGGTGGCGAGGAACAACCGACCCTGCTCGTCGAGCCAGGCCGACTCGAACCGTGCTTCGCGACCGGTGTGGCTGACGATGCCTGGCGCAGCACCCGCGCGCACGCTGAGCCGCCAGACCCAAGGCGCCGCCTCGAGCTCGAGGTAGACGCGCTGCGGCCCGTTCTGGAAGAACCAGCAACCCGCATCGTCCGCGAGGTAGTTGCGCTCGATGAACTCGCGCAGCTTCTCGTGCAGGATACGGCTGCCTTTGACTCGCGGAAACGGCCCCGCCTTCTGCACGCGCTCATCCCGCATGTACCACTCGCCGCGCGCGTCGAGCGCGAGCCAGTCGTAGCAGTGCGGCACGTTGGGCCACTTCTTCAGCGCCTGTTTGACGATGTCGTC
>JBDUAG010000402.1:0-4157 GCA_040004785.1 Burkholderiales bacterium
CCGAGCGCGAGCAGTACGTGATGAGCATGTACTACGAGCACGACATGAACCTGAAAGAAATCGCCGCAGTGCTGAAGGTGACCGAGTCGCGCGTGTGCCAGCTGCACAGCCAGTCGATCGCGCGGCTGCGCGTGAAGCTTCGCGCGTATTGATCGCCTGTTCACCCTGGGAAGCCGCACCATGTTTTCATTGAAGGTCGTGCCGAAGGCGGCCCGCGAGTCCTGGTTCGACAACCTCGACGACGAGCCCGCGGCGCCCGATCTGGGCGAAGCGATCCGTTCGATCGCGCAGCAGGCCTCGAAGATCGGGCGTGAGTCGGCCGAGGTGCGCGGCCTGATCGACGACACGACCAAGGCGTCGCAACGCAGCGCCGAGGCGGTCGCGTCGCTCGGCGGCCAGGTCAAGGACATCAACGGCGCCCAGCGTGGCATCGGTGCGGCATCGAATGCCGGTCTCGCCGCCGTGCAGCGCGTGCGCGCCGCGGTCGAGGGTGTGGGGCATGAAGTCGGCGCCGTCATGACGACCTTGCGCGACGTGGCCCAGGCGGCCGAAAGCATCACCCAGATCGCGTTGCAGACGCGGCTGGTCGCGTTCAATGCCTCGGTCGAGGCCAAGCGTGCCGGCGATGCCGGGCGCGCCTTCGGCGTCGTCGCCGACGCGGTCAAGGACCTGGCGGGCAAGGTCGAGCAGTCGTCCAAGGACATCAAGCGAACCGTCGGCCTGCTCGACGAGCGCATCGATGCGCTGGCCCGCGAGATCCGCATCGACCCCGACGCATCGCAACAGGGCGCCTTCCAGCTCGCGCTGGCCGACGTGCAGGGCTCGGTGAGCAGCATCATCGGCGCTGCCGAGCAGAGCCGCGCGATCTGCGCCGGGCTGGACACGCAGATGTCCGCGATCGGCGCCGAGATGAACCAGACCGGGCATTCGCTCGGTGCGGCGATGAAGCGCAGCGAGACCTTCCTGGATGTGTCGGAGCACCTGATCGAGCTCGTCGCCGCATGCGGCATCGAGACCGAGGACACGCCGTTCATCCAGGCCGCGATTCGCGCCGCGGACACGATCGCCGCGCTGCTCGAGGAGGCGATGCGGCAGGGCTCCATCTCGCGCGAACAGCTGTTCGACGAGAACTACCGCGTGATCCCGAATACCAACCCGGTCCAGCACACGACCCAGTTCATCGCGCTGGCGGACCGCCTGTTCCCGGCCGTGCAGGAGCGCGTGCTCGAACTGAGCCAGAAGATCGTGTTCTGCATCTCGGTCGATCGCAACGGCTACGTTGCGACCCACAACCGCAAGTACAACCACCCGCAGCGCGGAGATCTGGCCTGGGACAGCGCGAACAGCCGCTACCGCCGCATCTTCAACGACCGCACCGGCCTGGCCTCGGCCCGCAACCAGCGGCCGTTCCTGCTGCAGACGTATCGGCGCGACATGGGCGGTGGCAGCTTCATCGTGATGAAGGAGGTTGCGGCACCGATCACGGTTGCCGGTGCGCATTGGGGCGGGCTGCGCCTGGCGTTCAAGTTCTGATCGATCCGGCATGCGGGTGATCTGGCCCCTGCCGGCGCTTTTCGCCTGGGCACTGGGCTGGGTGCTGTTCGGCGCGCTGCGCACGGCTGGTGCGCCTTTGATGCTCGCCATCGCCGCCGGTGCGGCCGCGGGCGCGGGGTGCAGCCTGATCGGCAGCACGCCCTGGCGACGCATCTTCATCGTGCTGGGCTTTCCACTCTCGCTGGCGGCTTCGGGGCTGGCCGGCGGGATGCCCGCGTGGGGTTGGCTGTTGCCGCTCGCGTTTCTGGCGCTGGTCTATCCGATCAACGCCTGGCGCGATGCGCCGATGTTTCCGACACCGTCAGGCGCGTTGCAGGGCGTTGCGCACCTCGCACCGCTGAACGCCGGCGCGCGCGTGCTCGATGCCGGTTGCGGCCTCGGCGATGGCCTGCGAGAGTTGCGGCGCGAGTACCCGCAAGCCGCGCTGCACGGCCTCGAATGGAGCTGGCCGCTGCGCTTCGCCTGCGGCTGGCGCTGCCCCACGGCGACCGTGCGCCGTGGCGACATCTGGGCCGCCGACTGGTCGGCCTTCGACCTCGTCTACGTGTTCCAGCGCCCTGAAAGCATGGCGCGCGCGGCCGAGAAGGCGAGTCGCGAACTGCGCCCCGGCGCGTGGCTCGCCAGCCTCGAGTTCGACGTGCCCGGGCTGGCGGCAACCAAGGTGCTCGAATGCGCCGACGGCCGGCGCGTCTGGCTCTACCGCGTGCCGTTCCGTCCGCGTCGCTGACGTGACAGGCGCTGCGGCGCCAGCGATCAGAATCTGCATCGGAAAACCACGGAGCGAACACGCCATGATCATCGTCACCGGAACCCTGCACGCGCGCGCCGATTCACTGGCCGAGGTGCTCGCGCTGAGCCGCGCACATGTGCTGCGTTCGCGCGCCGAGCCCGGCTGCCTCGAACACGGCGTGGCGATCTCGGACGAAGACCCGATGCAGCTCGTGTTCTTCGAGCGCTGGGCCGACATGGCTTCACTCGGCGTGCACCTGAAGCTGCCGGCCTCGCGCGGATTCGGCAAGGGTGTGGCGGGGCTGGTCGATCAGGCGCCGACGCTGAACATGTACGAGGCCAATCCGCTGGCGATGCCTTGAGTGCTCAAGCCGGCGCTGCGCCGATGAAGGCGAGCACATCCGCCCGCACCGGCGCGAGCCACTGAAGCGGCCAGCCGAACGCGCCGATCAGCGTCGTGTGGCTGGGGCGCTCGTACAGCTTCAGCGTGACGGAGCTGCCCGCGGCCTGCAGGCGTTCGGCCAGGCTGCGCGTGCTGCGCGTTGGGTTGACGACGGTGTCGCCGATCGGCGCGCCGAGAAACGTGCGTGGCGCGCGCGCCGCGCTGTGCTCGATCGGCTGCGCCTTGGCTGGATAGTTCGGGTGAAAGAAGACCGGCTGCGCCAGCACGTTGTCGGTCGGGAAGAAGTCATACGGGCCGGCCAGGCCGATCCAGCCGGCGAGTTCGTCGGGGGTGTGGCCCGTGGCGGCGAGCCAGCGTGGGTCCAGTGCCAGCATCGCGGCGTTGTAGGCGCCTGCGCTGTGGCCCATCACGAAGACGCGTTTCGGGTTCGCGCCCAGCCGTGCGCCTTGCGTCAGGCCGAACGCCAGCGCGAGCGCGCTGTCGCTCAGGAAATCGGGGTAGCGCACCTCGGGGTAGAGCCGGTAGTCGGCCACCAGCGTGAGCACCCCGTGCGCCGCGAGCGAGGTGGCGACGAATGCGTACTCGCCACGCTCGCCGGTGTTCCACGAGCCGCCGTAGAAGAACACCACCATCGGCCAGCCGCCGGCGGGGGGTGTGGCGGTGGGGGTGTAGATGTCGAGCCGCTGGCGCGAGAGCGGGCCATAGGGCACGGCGGCGGTCAGCGTGTGGCCGCCGCTCGCACTCGTCAGCACGTTGAGCGCGCGCACGGGTGCGCATGCCACGAGCGCGGCCAGCGCCAGCAGCGGCAGAACGATCCAGATCAACGGCGTCTTGACGAGGTGCAAGCGAATCCTTCGACGGCGGCGGAACGCCGATCCTGTTTCGGATACGTCGACGACGAGCCGCTGGATGCAGCGCGGCGCACCTCCGCACTCAGGGCCGCGCGAAGCTCGGCGTGATCCCCATGTTGGCCCAGATGAAGGTGTAGGCGTCGGCGATCTCTTCGAGCGCCTTGCTCAGATTGCTTGAACCGTGGCCGGAGTTGGTCTCGATGCGGATCAGGTGCGGCGCATCGCCGCCGCTGCGCTCCTGCAAGGTGGCGGCGTACTTGAACGAATGCGCGGGGACGACGCGGTCATCGTGATCGGAGGTCGTCACCATCGTGGCCGGGTAGGGCACGCCGGCCTTCAGGTTGTGCAATGGCGAGTAGGCGAGCAGGGCCTTGAACTGCACCGGATCGTCGCTGGAGCCGTAGTCCGACACCCACGCCGCGCCGACCGAGAACTTCTGGTAGCGCAGCATGTCCATCACGCCGACTTGCGGCAGTGCGACCTTGAACAGATCCGGCCGCTGGTTCACGACGGCGCCGACGAGCAGGCCGCCGTTGCTGCCGCCCTGCAGCGCGAGGCGATCGGTCGAGGTGATCTTCTCGCGGATCAGGTACTCGGCCGCGGCGATGCAGTCGTCGAAC
>JBDUAG010000403.1:0-4156 GCA_040004785.1 Burkholderiales bacterium
GCTGCTGACCACGCCCGTCGTCTACCTGCTGCTCGACAAGCTGCGCCGCCGCGGCACCGACGAGCGCCACCTGAGCCGCGCAGGCGAAGGTCCACGTCAAAGCCGCGCGGGCGACCACGCCCCAGCGCCTGAAGCCACATGAAGACACCCCTGCTCCTGATGACCACGGCGGCCTTGCTCGCCGCGTGCGCGGTCGGCCCCCACTACCAGCGGCCGGATGTCCCGACCTCCGCGGCGTTCAAGGAAGCGCCGGCGGCCGACACCGGCTGGTTCCCTGCAGCGCCTGCCGATGCGCTCGACCGCGGCGCGTGGTGGCAACTGTTCGGTGACACCGAACTCAACGCGCTGATGCCGCAGGTCGAGGTCTCGAACCAGAACGTCGCCGCCGCGGTGGCTGCGTATGCGCAGGCGCAGGCACTGGTGCGCGAGCAGCGCGCGTCACTGTTCCCGAGCGTCGGCGCGGACGCTAGCGTGAAGCGCAGCGGCGGCGGTGCGTCGTTGGGCACCGCGAACAGTCTCCAGGCCGGCGTGAGCGCGAGCTGGGCGCCCGACCTGTGGGGCGCGCTGCGCCGCTCGGTCGAAGGCGCGCAAGCCGGTGCGCAGGCCAGCGAGGCGGATCTGGCCGCGGCGCGATTATCGGCGCAGGGCCTGCTGGCGTCCGACTACTTCGGGCTGCGCGATGCCGACAACGAACTCGTGCTCGTGCGCAGCTCGGTCGAAGGTTACGAGCGCGCGCTGCAGATCACGACGAACCGCTACAACGCCGGCATCGCGCCGCGCACCGACGTGCTGCAGGCGCAAACCACGCTGGCGAACGCGCGTGCCGATCTCGCGTCGCTGACGGCGCAGCGCGCGCAGCTCGAGCATGCGATCGCGGTGCTGATCGGCAAGCCCCCCGCGGAGTTCACGCTGGCCGCGGCCCCGTGGAGCATGGCCGTGCCGGCGGTTCCGCTGGGCGTGCCGTCGGAGCTGCTGCAGCGCCGGCCCGACATCGCCAGCGCCGAGCGTGCGGTAGCGCAGGCGAACGCGCAGATCGGCATCCAGCGTTCGGCGTACTTCCCGAGCCTGACGCTGAGCGCGTCGGCCGGCAACAGCGCGAGCCGCGTTGCCGACCTGTTCGGCGCGTCGACGACGCTGTGGTCGCTCGGCGTGTCGGTCGCACAGACGATCTTCGATGCCGGTGCGACGCGCGCCCGCGTCCAGCAGGCCGAAGCCGGGCGCGACGCCGCGGTAGCGCGCTACCGGCAAACCGTGTTGGCCGCGTTCCAGGCCGTCGAGGACCAGCTCAGCGCAGCACGCTCGCTGGCCGAGCAGGCCGAGCTGCGGCGCGCGGCCTCGGAGGCGGCTGACCTGACCGAGCAGCAGCTGCTCAATCGCTACAAGGCCGGGCAGGTCAGCTACAGCGATGTGGTGACCGCGCAGGCCTCGGCGCTGAGCGCACGACGCACGCTGTCGCAACTGGCGGCGAACCGGCAGACCTCGACGATCGCGTTGATCCAGGCGCTCGGTGGCGGCTGGCACGCGCCTTGATCTAGACCTGCAACGCGGCCTTCATTGCGGCTGAATTCATCGGCATCGGCCGTTGCGGCCACGCTTTCACGAGCGCGATCATGCGTGCGTTGATCGGGGCCGCGAGGCCATGGCTTTGGGCCAGCCGCACGACCTCGCCGCACAGCGCGTCGATCTCGGTGGCGCGACCCTGTGCGAGGTCTTCGGCCATGCTTGATCGGGCTTTCGGGTCGATGCGCAACATGCGTGCGGCGATCAGCTTGAAGAGTGGCGACGGCAGCCGCAGCAGCGTCGGAATGCGTTGTGGCGGCAGCGCACCGACCTGTGCTGGCGCGATGCCTGCGCCGCGCAGCACGCCCAGCGCCTCGGTCTGCAGCGCAGCCAGGCACTGGCGGTAGCCCAGGTCCATCAGCTGGGCGCGCAGCGCCAGGCCCGAGAGCGCGTTGACGGGGTTGTTCAGGTTCAGCAGCAGCTTGCCCCATTGCACCGCGCGCAGGTCGGCATGCAGCTGCAGCGGCAGGCCGGCACGTTCGAAATCGGTGCGCCGCTCGCGCAGCGCGACGTCGTCCTGTGCGGCCAGATCGCCGGTCGTGCCGCGGTGGTAGTGACCGGGCGCCAGCTCGGCGATGTTGTACGGCACCATGCCGGCGAGCAGACGCAGCGAAGGCGCGGCGGCCTGTGCGGTGGCCACGTTGGACAGGCCGTTCTGCATCGAGACGACCGGCGTGCCGGGCGGCAACGCGGCGCCGAGCTGGGCCGCGGCCTCGGCCGTGGCGCCGCTCTTCACCGCCAGAAGCACGAGCGCGGGCGCGAGGCCGGACGGGATCGACTCGTGCAGCGAGAGTGCGTCGCGCGCGATGACGTGCCGGACGCCGTCGAGATCGGTGAGCGTCAGCCCGTGCTCGCGCAGCGCCGCCAGCACGCGCGGGCGGCCGACGAACACGACCGGCACGCCGGCGGCCTGCAAGCATCCGCCCAGATAGCAGCCGATCGCCCCGGCGCCCATCACGAGCACCGGAGCCATGTTGGCCATCAAGCCTGGGTCGGCTGCCGGCGCGCGCGAATCAGCGTGGGCCCGGTGCGACGCACGATCTCGTCGTGCAGCGGCCGGCACAGGCCGAGCGCGAACAGCACTTCGGCGGTCACGAACATCGGCCCGATCAACAGGCCGGCGAGGTCGTCCATGAACGCCGGCTTGCGGCCCTCGTAGTAGTGGCCGACGAACTGGATCACCCAGCCGACGATGAACGTGCCCAGACCCCACATCAGCCAGCTCGAGAGGCTGCCGTAGGCGACGCTGTGTGCGAGCGCGATCAGCACGCCGACGACGGCCGTCACCGCCGCGCCGACGATCAGGTGGCCTCGCGTCAGGAACCAGGCCGCGGTCGCCGCGAACACCAGCCAGGCCGGGCTGAGTGCGAGGCCGCCGAGCGTGAATGCCGGGCGCGCCAGCAGCACGCCGACCGCGAACACGATCATCGGCACGCCGATCAGGTGCGTCGCGATGTTGCGTCGGTCGCGGTGGTACTCGGCGTACTGGGTCAGCAGTTCGGTGGCCTGGCGCATGTCGCTCTCCTGTCTTGCAGTCGAATGCTAGCCCACCGCCGTTTGGGTGATGTATCGAAACACCCTAGGCGATTGGCGCCCGGGCTCCGTCAGAATCCGCGCTGTTTCCCGGAGCACCAGATGGAAAAGACGTGGTTGAAGCAGTACCCGGCGGGCGTGCCGGCCAACATCGATGTCGAGCAGTATGGCTCGCTGGTCGGTCTGCTCGACGAGAGCTTCAAGAAGTATGCGGGCCGCATGGCCTACAAGTTCATGGGCAAGTCCATCAGCTTCGCGGCAGTGGACGACGCCTCGCGCGCGCTGGCCGCCTACCTGCAGGCGCAGGGGCTCGAGAAGGGTGACCGCGTCGCGGTGATGATGCCCAACGTGCCGCAGTACCCGGTGGCGGTGGCCGCGATCCTGCGCGCCGGCTACGTGGTCGTGAACGTGAATCCGCTGTACACGCCGCGCGAGCTCGAGCACCAGCTGAAGGATTCGGGCGCCAAGCTCATCATCATGGTCGAGAATTTCGCGACCACCTTGCAGACGGTGCTGCCGAACGTGCCGACCAAGAAGATCATCCTGACGGCGTTGGGCGACCTGCTCGGCTTCCCGAAAGCGATGATCGTCAACTACATGGTGCGCAAGGTGAAGAAGATGGTGCCCGCGTTCGAGCTGCCCGGCGCCGTGAGCTTCAACGACGCGATTTCGCAAGGCCGCGGCAAGAGCTTCAAGCCGGCCACGGTGGGCCCGGACGACATCGCGGTGCTGCAATACACCGGCGGCACGACCGGCGTCAGCAAGGGCGCGGTGCTGCTGCATCGCAACCTCGTGGCCAACATCCTGCAGTCCGAAGCCTGGTACCAGCCCGCGCTGAAGAAGATCCCGGCGGGTCAGCAGGTCGTCACGATCTGCGCGCTGCCGATCTATCACATCTTCGGTTTCAACACGAACATGATGCTGGCGATGCGCATGGGCGGCGCCAACATCCTGATCGCCAACCCGCGTGACCTGCCGAGCGTGTTCAAGGAGTTGCAGGGCGAGAAATTCCACAGCTTCCCGGCCGTCAACACGCTGTTCAACGCGATGGCGCACCACCCCG
>JBDUAG010000404.1:0-4152 GCA_040004785.1 Burkholderiales bacterium
GAACATCAGCTGCGCGACGAACACGTTCACCATCGGTGGCACGGTGACGGGTCTGGCCGGGGGCCAGCAGGTCACGCTGTTCAACAACGGCGGCGACGCGAAGATCGTCACCGCCGACGGCGCCTACACGTTCAACACGCCGGTGAACTTCAACGGCAGCTATGCCGTGACTGTGAACGCGCAGCCGACGGGCCAGACCTGCTCGGTAACGACCGGTACCGGCTCGGGTGTGACCGCCAACGTCACGACCGCGAACATCAGCTGCGCGACGAACACGTTCACCATCGGTGGCACGGTGACGGGTCTGCTCGGGGGCCAGCAGGTCACGCTGTTCAACAACGGCGGCGACGCGAAGACCATCACCGTCGACGGTGCCTACACCTTCACCGCGCCGGTGAACTTCAACGGCAGCTATGCCGTGACCGTGAACACGCAGCCAGGCACGGGCTCGTGCCGCGTGACGGCCAACGGTTCGGGCGCCAACGTCGCTGCCAACGTGACAAACGTAACCCTCACCTGCGGCTTGGGGATGGCCTATGTGGCCAACTCTGCCAGCGCCACGATCTCGCAGTTCCGGATCGGCGCAGACGGTGGGCTCGTCGCGGTCGGCACGCCTATCGCAACCGGCGCGGGCCCGCGCAAGGTCGTGGCCGATCCGACGGGCCAGTTCGCGTACGTGGCCAACTTCGACGGCAATTCGATCTCGCAGTACAAGATCGGCGCGGATGGCCTGCTCACCGCCAACGGCACGATCGCGACCGGTCTGTCGCTGCCTTATTCCATCGGCATCGATTCGACCGGCGCATACGCCTACGTGGTGAACCAGGGTTCGGACACGATCTCGCAGTACACGATTGGTGCGACCGGTGTGCTGACCCCGATGGGGGTGCCGACGATCGCAACCGGCCACCTCCCGTATCTGCTGACGATGAACCCGGCGGCCGCATATGTTTACGTGGCCAACCTCGGCAACATCTTTACGCCGGGCACGACGGTGTCGCAGTATTCGATCGGTGCTGGTGGCGCGCTTGTCGCGATGGCCGATGTCTCGACGGGTGCCGGCAGCGGCCCGATCGGCGTCGCCGTCAATCCGGCGGGCACGTTCGCCTACGTGACCGACTTCCTCACTTCGCAGGTCTCGCAATACACCATCAACGGCGCGGGTTCGCTCGTGGCCACGGCCTTTACGAACGAGGGAACCGGCAACAACCCGTATCCCATCACGATCTCGCCGAACGGCGTGTATGCGTACTGGAGCAACAAGGGCGACAACACGGTGTCGCAGTGCGTGTTCGCGGTATCTGGAGCACTCGACTGCACTGCTGGTGTTGTCTCGACGGTCGTGTCCGCGGGCGAAATGCAACCGCAGTACATCGCCACCGACGTTTTCAGCAAGTATGTCTACGTTGCAAATCGCGACAACGATACTGGTGCCGGAACGATCGCCCAGTACACCATCGGAGCCGGTGGTGCGTTGACGCTGATCGGTGGTGCCGCGCCGACGACCGGAGTTGGGCCGTTCTCGGTCACCACGATCCGCTGACCGCCATTCACTGACAGCGCCCGATGGCGCGCCTCGCGAGAGGCGCGCCATCGGTTTTTGTGTGGGTGATCCGCTGTCGGCAGCCGTGGCCGCGTGTTTGTGAACGGTGTGCGCGCCTCGCCCGGTTCCGTGTTGACCTGCACGCGGCCTTGCAAGGTCGTCACCAGCGCATCGTGTCGTCTCACACGAAGGCCGAGATTTCCCCCGATCAGAGGGTTGTTTGAAGAGGCGTCGAGTCTCTACACTGCGCGAGATGGAAGTTCAATCGATGTCAACACCAAGCATCAGCGTCACCCGCATGACCGTGCGTGCCGCTGCGATCCGGCCCGCGCTGTACTTCGTCATCGTTGTGTTCAGTCTGTTGGCCGCGCTGGGCTACAAGCTGCGCACCGACGGCGTCTTCGCGTGCCCGGCGAGCGGGTATGGAGCGGGTCAATACCTGGCCTACTGCCAGACTGGCGGCTACGGCGACTACGACCATGGCGCGTTCTGGTTCGACCTGGAGCCCGAGGCTCAGCGCGCTGCCACGGAGGCGGATGTTCTCTTCCTCGGCAACAGCCGCATGCAGTTCGCGTTTTCGACGCAGGCTACCGCCCAGTGGTTCTCATCGGCCGCTGCACGCTTCTACTTGCTCGGATTCAGCTATGGCGAGAACTCCCTGTTCGAAGGGCCATTGCTCGCCCGGCTGAAGCCCAAGGCCAGCGTCTACGTCATCAACGTCGATCGGTTCTTCGACGAGAGCCTGGTGACATCACCGACCGAAGCCATCCGCCATGGGTCGAGCGATACCTTGGCACGCTATGAAGAGAAGAAGCGCTGGCAGGGCTTTCACAAGGGCATCTGCGAGTCGGTGCCCGCCCTGTGCGGCCACCAGGTCGCCTTCTTTCGCTCGCGCGACACCGGTGCCTGGGAGCTCCAGGGCTCCGAGGACTTCAAGGCGGCACCCGTCTCGGAAGCCCCTGCTGACGAGCCCGTCGATCGCTGGAAGCGCGATGCGGTGCTCGCGGAAGAGTTCGTTTCGCGTCTGCCCGTCAACCGGCAGTGCGTGATCCTGACCATCGCGCCGTGGAGTGCCACCAGCATGCAGGAGGCGAACGCGATCGCGAGTGCCTTGAAGCTCGACCTCGTCACCCCGAAGCTCCAAGGGCTGCGCACGCTCGATGGCGATCACCTCGAGCGCGCGAGTTCGGCACGCTGGTCTGCTGCGTTCTTCGATGCCGCCGGCCCGCGGATTCAGCGCTGTCTGCAGGACGCGCGTATGGCTACCCGCTGATCGATCATGCACTTGCTGCCCAGCCCACCCGACTTCGCGCAGCGCCTGCGGGACGCGCGCGCCACGACCGACCCGGAGGATCGGATCGAGCGGCTTGCGGCGCTGGCGCAGTTTCGCCTCGGCTTCCTCGAGAACATTCAGCTCGACAACGCGCTCGTGCGCACGACGGCCTCTGGCCCGCTCGCGTTTCCGCGGGTTCGTCTGGCGATTCTGGGCTCCTGCACGATCGACCACCTGTTGCCGGCGATCCGAGTCGCCGGGTTGCGTCGCCGTCTGCTGATCGAGGTCTACGCGGGATCCTTCGGCCAGTATCGCCAGGAGTTGCTCGAGCCGCCGGCCGGCCTGCGCGACTTCCGTCCCGACATCGTGCTGCTGTCGCTCACGGCGCGCGAAACCATCGCGAGGACGCCGCTCGGTGCCACGCTCGGCGAAGCCGATGACATGGTGGCCTCCATGACCGCGGAACTGCGCGAGCTGTGGCGCCACGCGCGGGACGCCTTCAGCCCCACCATCATTCAACAGACGTTCCTCGACGTCTCGGAGCCGGTTTTCGGCGATTTCGACCGGCTCGTTCCGGGCGCACCGGCGCGCGTCGTGGCCCGCTTGAACGAGCAGGTCACCGAGGCCGCGGCACAAGACGGCGTGCTCTTGCTCGACGTGGCGCGCGCCAGTGCACGCGATGGCATCGATGTCTGGTTCGACGTCGCGCGCTGGCTGCAGGGCAAGATCGAGATCGCACCCCAGTCGGCGCAGCGTTACGGCGACATGGTCGCCCGAATCATCGGAGCCCAACGCGGCTCGTCGCGGAAGTGCCTCGTGCTGGATCTGGACAACACGCTGTGGGGTGGCGTGATCGGTGATGACGGCATCGAAGGCATCGTGCTGGGCGAGGGCAGCGCGCTGGGCGAGGCGCACCTGGCCTTGCAACGCTATGCGAAGACGCTCAACGAGCGCGGTGTCATCCTCGCAGTGTGTTCAAAGAACGAGCTCGCGATCGCCGAAGCAGCGTTTCGAGATCATCCGGACATGGTGCTTCACCGATCCGACATCGCGGCCTTCGTCGCAAACTGGAACGACAAGGCCGAGAACCTGAAGGCCATCGCCGAACAGCTCAACATCGGCCTGGACAGCCTGGTGTTCGTCGATGACAACCCGGCCGAACGGGCGCGCGTGCGCGACGCACTGCCGATGGTGGCTGTTCCGGAGCTGCCCATCGACCCCGCGCTGTACGTGCGTTGCCTGGCCGGCGGTGGCTATTTCGAGGCGATCGCCTTCACGGCCGACGACCGCATGCGCGCCGAGCAATACGCCAAGAATGCGCAGCGAGACTCGCTGC
>JBDUAG010000025.1:0-14077 GCA_040004785.1 Burkholderiales bacterium
CCTCGCGATCCCCGGCTTCGGCCGCGCGCTGCCCGACGCGGTGCTGGTGCGCGGGATCGCCGGCGGTACGTTCGAGCAGGTGACGAAGCGGCTCGGCGTGCTGCACGCACTGCGCGAGCTCGGCGTGCCGGTCTACAACGACGCGCGCGCGATCGAACGCAGCGTCGACAAGTCGATGACCAGCCTGCTGCTGCACGCCGCCGGCATCCCGACCCCACCGACCTGGGCGACCGAGTCGGTCGCCCAGGCCCGGCGCATCGCGATGCGCGAGGGCGCGGCCGGGCATGCGCTGGTGCTCAAGCCCTTGTTCGGCTCGCAGGGCAAGGGCCTGCAGCTCGTTGGGGACGTCGCGGGCGTGCATCACCCGGTTCCCGAGCTCGATCCAATGTACGGTTCACTCGTCTACCTGCAGCGTTTCGTGCCGGCCGCCGCCGACCCCGGCTTCGATTGGCGCGTGCTCGTCGTCGGTGCCCGCGCCGTGACCGCGATGCGCCGGGTCAGCGTCGGGTGGATCCACAACGTCGCGCAAGGCGCGCGCTGCGAGCCGGCCGAGCTGACCCCGGCGCTGGCAGCGCTGGCGGAGCGCGCCGCGGCAGCGCTCGAGCTCGACTACGCCGGCGTCGACATGATCCCGGGCGCCGGCGCGATCCAGGTGCTCGAGGTCAACGGCGTCGCCGCGTGGCGAGGCCTGCAGCGCGTGACCGGCTTCAACATTGCGCAGGCCATCGTCGACGACCTGCTCGATCGCAAGCTCGCCGTGGCGCGCGCGGGGCTGCGCGCGTGACCCCCAGGCTCGGTGCCGCACAGCGCTCGACGCTGGCGCGCGCGCAAGCCAGCTACCTCGACGCCTGCGAACTCGATATCGCGGTGCGCAAACCGGGCAATGTGAGCCGCCTCTCGGCCGGCCATGGCATGCAGGCAACGCTGTTCAGCGCGAGTGCGCGTGCGTCGGTCGGGCCGATGTTCCGCCCGGGCGCGCGCGTGGGCGATCGCATCGAAGCCGCCGTCGCCGCGACCTGGGACGTGGCCAGCTGCAACACCAACCTCGGCATCGTGCTGCTGTGCGCCCCGATCGCGCGTGCCGTCGAGCTGCATCCCGAGGTCGACGAGCCGGTCGCATTGCGCGCCGCGGTCGAGGACGTGCTGGCCGATCTGGACGTGGACGATGCGCGCGCGGCCTACCGCGCCATCGCCCAGGCCCGGCCCGGCGGCCTGGGTTCGGCACCGGCCGAGGACGTGCATGGCGTGCCGAGCGTCGGCCTGCGCGCGGCGATGGCGCTGGCCGCCGACCGCGATCGCATCGCAAGGCAATACCGCGACGGCTATGTCGAGCTGTTCGAGCTCGGGCTGCCGCCACTGTCCGCTGCCTGGGCCGACCCTTCCATGGGCTCGCGCGAGCCCGTGCCGGCTGCCGTCACGAATGCCGTGCAGCGGGTGTACCTCGCATTTCTGGCCAGTCGACCCGATTCACACATTGTTCGGAAACACGGCGCGGCGCTGGCACACAGTGTCATGGACGCGGCGCAGCGCTGGCAGGCACTGGCCTTGGCCGGTGCCCAGCTGGATGCAGATCCCGACTTCGTGGCCTGGGATCTCGAACTCAAGGCCGCCGGCCTGAACCCGGGGACCAGCGCCGATTTCACCGTGGCGGCGCTGTTCGTCGCGGGCCTCGTCGCGCCGCGCGCCGCGGCCCGCTGAGTGCGCCGCGCTTCACCGGGCATGACGCCCCGGCGGATGGCACGGATCGTGATACGTACTGGGTCGCGCTGGTTGATTTGGCCAGTGTCGTGAAGACCCCCAAGAACTGAACACAGGAGATGGATGACATGGCAAAAATTGATCGCATGCTGGTCGGTGAATCGCTCGTCGGAGACGGCAACGAAGTGGCTCACATCGACTTGATCATCGGGCCGCGCGGTAGCCCGGCGGAATCGGCCTTTGCCAACGCATTGACCAACAACAAGGACGGTTTCACCTCGCTGCTCGCGGTGGTGGCGCCGAATCTGCTGACCAAGCCGGCGACGGTGATGTTCAACAAGGTCACCATCAAGGGCGCCAAGCAGGCGGTCCAGATGTTCGGCCCGGCGCAGCGCGGCGTCGCCATGGCGGTGGCCGATTCAGTCGAGGACGGCACGATCCCGGCGGCCGAAGCCGACAACCTGTTCATCTGCGTGGGCGTGTTCATCCACTGGCTCGCCGACGACGACAAGAAGATCCAGGACTTCAACTACAAGGCCGTGCGCGAGTCGATCCAGCGCGCGGTGGCGGGCTCGCCGACCGCAGCTGAAGTGGTGGCCAAGAAGGGCTCGGCCGCGCACCCGTTCGCGGCACACCTCTGACGTGATGTGATGCGGGCCGTCCGCGGCCCGCATGCAACACCGCAACCACAACCGGCCGCAGTAGCGGCCGTTGTTCATCTGGAAACGTTCAGCGTTTGCCTGGGAGCATGCCGCTGGCCAGCAACTGGACCACGGCGGCGCTGTGCCCGGCTCGGCGCGGTTCCGGCTCGGGTGCGACCCGCTCGATCTGCACACCGACCGCGCTGACGTCGGTGAACTTGCGCGGCTTGACGACCTTGACCCGGACCCAGCGCGCGCCGAACTCACCCATCAAGATCTCGGCGATGTTCTCGGCAAACGCCTCGAGCAGCGTGAGGCGGTGCTCGACCAGCAGGCGCCGCAGGCGCTCGGTGACGACGCCGTAGTCGATCGTGTCGGCGATGCGATCGGTGTCGCAGGCGCGGGCGCGCGGCAGGCCCGCGTGCACGTCGATCACGAGCGGCTGCGGATGGTGCAGTTCGGACTCGTGGATGCCGATGACGGTGTCGCCGACGAAGCCCTCGATGAAGATCAGGTCCATGGCCTGCGGCGCGTCCACTGCCGTCATCGGAACCTGCACCGCGGGCCGGGTGTAACTGTTGGTCATGTGTTGGGTGCTGCGAAAGCGTTCAGTTGTCGCGAACCTGCGGATGCCGCGCAAAAATGCAAGCGGCATGCCAGTATGCTTGCGTTGGAATCGGCGCGCGGGGTACTCACGTTTCACCGGTTGTGCCGCACGTTTGCTTGGATGAAGATCGGGCCCCAGAGCCCTGACGGCCTCGAATACCTGGAGACATCGATGGGAATGCTGTTGCGAGAAACCGATCGTCACGCCGAACGCATCATGGTGACGGTGAAGAGCGGCGCGCACGAGGAGGGCAACGATGCGATCACGCGTTCGTGGAGCCGCTGCCTGAACGAGTACCGGCTGCATCCCGACCACCCGCGCAAGCCGGCGATCATCGAAAGTGCCGCGCTCAAGATGCGCCGTGAGCGCAAGGCCGATGTCATCGACTGCGCGCGCTACGAGATGACGACCTTGTACCAGCAGCTCGCCGATGCCGACGCGGCGGTCGTGCTGACGGACACCGATGGCGTCATCATCCACATGGTGTCCTCGCCCGCGTTCGCTGCCGAGGTCGCGCCGCTCGGGCTGCGCACCGGCGGCATGTGGAGCGAGGCCGAGGCCGGCACCAACGGCATGGGCACCTGCATCGCCGCGGCGGCGCCCGTGGCGATACGGCGCGAGGATCACTTTTTCACGCAGTTCTCGCAGCTCACCTGCTCGGCCGTGCCGGTCTACGACCCGTCCGGAGAAATCGCCGCGGTGCTCGACGTGTCGAGCCGCTCGAAGCAGATGCAGCAACACCTGCTGGTGCTGCTGGGCATGACGGCGCGCATGATCGAGAACCGCCTGATCGATCAGCGATTCCACAACGCGCACCCCCTGCATTTTCACAGCCGCCCGGAGTTCGTCTACACCCTGCACGAGGGCAAGCTCGCGGTGGGCGACGATGGCTACATCCTGGCGGCGAATCGCAGCGCGCTGTTTCAGCTCGGCCTGCAAACGATGGACGAGATCCGCTCGCGCCGCATCGAGGACCTGTTCCAAACCTCGCTGGAAGACATGCTGCAACGCAGCATGTCTTCGTCGTTCCACCCGGTCGTGACGTATCGGGCCAACGCCGCGTTGCGCTTCTTCGCGGTCGCTCGCCGGCCTGCGTCCAGTGCGACGGCAACTTCGATGTCGACGACCGGCGGCCTGGCCGTGGTGGGTGACCCGGCCCCGCCAGTGGCCACCAAGTCCCTGGCCCTGGCCAGGCCGGCCGCGTTGCGAGTGGTCTCGAACGGCAGCGCGACGTTCAAGGATCCGCGCCTGGTGGCCCACCTCGAAACCGCGCGCCGCGTCATCGCGCGCCAGACTCCGGTGCTGCTGTGGGGAGAAACCGGGTCCGGCAAGGAAGTCTTCGCCCGCGCGACGCACGATGCGAGCCCGCACGCCGACGGCGCGTTCGTCGCCGTCAACTGCGCGAGCCTGCCCGAGACGCTGATCGAATCCGAACTGTTCGGCTACCGTGCCGGTGCCTTCACCGGCGCACAGCGCACCGGCCGGCGCGGCAAGATCCTGCAGGCCGACGGCGGGACGCTGTTTCTCGACGAGATCGCCGACATGCCGCTCGACCTGCAGGCACGCTTGCTGCGCGTGCTTGACGAACGCCAGGTCACGCCGCTGGGCACCGAAGACACCCACCCGGTGGATTTCCAGCTGATCAGCGGCAGCCACCAGAACCTGCCGACCCTGGTGCGCGATGGGCGCTTCCGCGAGGACCTGTACTACCGGCTTGCCGGTATCGAACTGGAACTGCCCTCGCTGCGCGAACGCAGCGACAGGCGCGAGCTGATCCATGATGTGCTGAAGACCGAGGCCGGCAGCGAAGCCAGCCTGAGCGCCGATGCCGAACGCCTGCTGATGGACTACCCGTGGCCCGGCAACATCCGCCAGCTTCGCCACGTGTTGCGCAGCGCCGCAGCGCTGGCCGACGGGGCCCTCATCACCCGCGAATACCTGCCCGCATTGATCCTGCATCCGGCGTTGTTGCAGGGGCAGGCGCCGGTCGTGGTGTCCTTCGATTCGGCGGCGGCCACCGCCGTCGATGAAGTGGCGCCGCGGCCCGTCAAACTCAATCCGATTCAGGCCAACGAGCGACAGGTGTTGCTTCAGATGCTGGAGCAGCACCGTTGGAACGTAAGCAATGTCGCCAAGGCGCTCGATGTCAGCCGCAACACCCTCTACCGCAAGCTCCACAAGCTCCATATCGAGGTCTCGCATCCCGAGTGAATGGAACCCCCGGCCCCGCGAATACGCAGGGCCACCCCCCGAGGGGGTCGCCGGCCCATGGTCCACGAAGTGGGCCACTTTGTGGCCCACGGGAGCGGCCGCGCGCTGGCCGGCGGGCGCTGCTGAGCGATCATGTCTTCGGTAGCGCCGAGTCCGCGCTTCGCCTGGTGCATCACCGGCTCCGGGCACTTTCTCGAGGAGTCGCTCGCGCTGGCGGCGCGACTGCCTGACGTCGATCTGTTCCTGTCGGCGGCCGCCGAGGAGGTGCTGCCGATCTACAAGATCGGCATCGACGACCTGCGACCCGATTTCAGGATCTTCCGCGACAAGACCGCGAGCGCGGTGCCGGTGGGCACGCTGTACGAGCACACTTACCACACCGTTGTCGTCGCGCCGGCGACCAGCAACACCGTGGCCAAGTGCGCGTTCGGCATCAGCGACTCGCTGCCGACCAACATGTTCGCGCAGGCCGGCAAGCTCGGCATTCCGGGCATCGTGTTTGCATGCGACACCGAACCGGTGGTGGTGACGAGGTCACCGCACGACTGGGTCACGCTGCGGCCGCGGCGCATCGAGTTCGACAATGTCGAGCGGCTGCGCGGCATCGACTTCTGCCGCGTCGTGGCGTCGCCCGCTGAGCTCGAAGCAGCGCTCGAAACGCGCCTGAAGGAACTCTCGCTCGCATGGAACACATCGTCTTCCTGACCGGACGCCTCGCCGAGGCCAGCCTCGCGCGCGTTCTGGGCGGGATCGACGCGGCGCCCTTCAGCTGGGAGGTGCGCGAGATCGGCCTGCAGGTCGCCGCGCTGATGACGGCCGACATGATCCAGCGCCGCGTCAGCGGGCCGGTGCAGGCCGATCGCATCATCGTGCCGGGCCGCTGCCGCGGCGACCTGGAAGGGCTGACGCGCCACTTCGGCATCCCGGTCGAGCGCGGCCCCGAGGAACTGAAGGACTTGCCGCGCTACTTCAACCGCGCCGCGAAGCCGATCGACCTGAACGAATACGAGGTGGCGATCTTTGCCGAGATCGTCGACGCGCCTCAACTGACGGTGGCGCAGATTGTCGAGCGCGCCCGCACGCTCGGCGCCGATGGCGCCGACGTGATCGACCTCGGCTGTCTGCCAGAAACCCGCTTCGATCACCTCGCCGAGAGTGTTCAGGCGCTGAAGGCGGCGGGCTTCAAGGTCAGCGTCGATTCGATCGCGCCCGAAGAGTTGCTGCGCGGCGGCCGGGCCGGTGCCGACTACCTGCTGAGCCTGAACCTCGACACGCTGTGGGTCGCCGACGAGGTCGCAGCCACGCCGGTGCTGATCCCACGCGTGCCGTCCGACGAGGCCTCGCTGTTCGAGGCCGTCGAGCAGATGCAGCGGCGCGGCCGACCGTTCCTGGCCGACTCCATCCTCGACCCGATCCCGTTCGGGCTGACCGCGTCGATCGTGCGCTACCACCGCCTGCGCGAGCGCTTCCCCGACGCGCCGATCATGATGGGCATCGGCAACCTGACCGAACTCACCGAGGCCGACACCAGCGGCATCAACGCGCTGCTGTTCGGCATCGCGGCCGAGCTCAACGTCGCTGCCGTGCTGACCACGCAGGTCAGCAACCACGCGCGGCGCGCGGTGCGCGAGGCCGACTGGGCGCGCCGCATCATGCACGCCGCGGCGCGCCACCAGACGCTGCCCAAGGGCCTGAGCGACGCGCTGATGACGGTGCACGCCAAGCACCCGTTTCCCGACACGCCACAAGAAATCGAAGAGGTCGCAGCGCAGGTGCGTGATCCGAACTTCCGCGTCCAGGTCTCGGCGCGCGGCCTGCACGTCTACAACCGCGATGGCCTGCGTACCGGCCAGGGCGCGTTCGAGCTCTGGCCGCAGCTGAAGCTCGAGCACGATGCGAATCACGCGTTCTACATGGGCGTCGAGCTCGCCCATGCCGAGATCGCCTGGCGCCTCGGCAAACGCTACGTGCAGGACCAGCCGCTGGACTGGGGCTGCGCGGTCGCGACCGACGCGCAAGACCTGAACGCCTGGTGCGCGCCCGGTACCACGCTGACCACGGCGAAGACAGGCCGGGCACGCGCCACGGCCGCAGCTCCCCGAACGGACACTGACGATGAATGACGTGATCTACGAGACCGTGGTCAGCACGGTCGCTCCCGACGGCACGCCGCACGTCGCGCCGATGGGCGTTCGATACCGCCGAACCGAGACAAGCAGGGATGTGATCCTGATGCCGTTCAAGCCCTCGACCACGCTCGCCAACATTGTCGCCAGCGGCCACGCCGTGCTCAACATCGTCACCGACACGCGCGTCTTCGCCGGCTCGGTGACGGGCCGCCGATCCTGGCCGCTGCAGCCGGCCGAACGCATCGCCGGTGTCCGACTCGGCTGCGCGCTCAACCACGTCGAGCTGAAGTTGGCGGCGTTGCAGGACGATGCGCAGCGCCCGGTGCTGCGCATGGCGCGCGTGTTCGAAATGAGCCATGCGCCGTACATCGGCTTCAACCGCGCGCAGGCGGCCGTGATCGAGGCTGCGGTGCTCGTCAGCCGGCTGCACATGTTGCCGTCCGCCAAGGTGGACGCCGAGATGAGCTACCTGCAGATCGCGATCGACAAGACCGCCGGCCCCGAGGAGCATGAAGCGTGGGGCTGGCTGACCGATGCGGTGGCACGGCATCGCGCCGCGGCACAGGAGAAGCGACCATGACCATGATGCGCATGCTCGTCAGCGTTCGCGACGTGTCGGAGGCGCGGGTCGCCGCGCACGGCGGTGCCGACTTCATCGACCTGAAAGAGCCGCGCGACGGTGCGCTCGGCGGTCTGCCGATCGAAACGATCGCCGCCGTCGTGCGCGCGTTGCGGGCGCAGGGCAGCCGGCTGCCGATCAGCGCGACGATCGGCGACCTGCCGATGAGCGATCTTGACGCGATCCTCGCGCGGGCAGTTGCCGTCGCGGCCTGCGGCGTCGACTACGTGAAGGTCGGCATCGAACGCCTGGCGCAGGCGCGCGAGGTGCTCGACGCGCTGGCCGGTACCGGCCACGCGATCGTTCCGGTGTTCATCGGCGATCGGGGTCTCGACTTCGAGCAGGTGGCCCACGCCTGCTCGCTGAAGTTTCCGGCGCTGATGGTCGACACCGCCGACAAGCTCGCGGGCAGCCTGTTCGACGTGATGCCTGACGCCGAACTGCGGCGCTTCGTCGGCGTGGTCCGCGCCAGCGGTGCGATGGTCGGGCTGGCCGGTGCGCTGCGGCGGCCGCAACTCGCGGCCTTGCGCGCACTCGGCCCTGATTTCGCCGGCTTTCGCAGCGCCGTCTGCGCCGGCGACCGCAGCGGCACGCTCGATCCCGAGCGCCTGCGCGAACTGGCTGCGGCGTTGCACGCTGCGCCCGCGTTCGCCGGCGCCTGACGCAGCTCAGCCGCTGACGTGACGCGGCTCGCCGAGCAGCAGCGAGCGCATGCGCGGCAGCTCGCTCTTGTCCAGGATCTCGATCGGGAACGCGACGCCGTGGGCGCGCCCATCGAAGCCTTCGTCCAGCACGCCGGCCGCGCCGAGCTGGGCCAGTGACTGCGACGGGTCGATCGCGCAGGACTTGACGACGACCAGCCGCTCCGCGTTCAGGTCGCGGGCCAGGTCGAGCGCGATCGTGTCGGAGGTCGCGCCCCAGTTGGTTCGCGGGTCGGGCTTGTCGCGCTGCAACTCGAACGGCAACCAGATCGCCGCGCGGCCCTTGTGCAGCACGCTCGCGATGTCGGCCCTGCGCGTGGCCAGTTGCAGGCTCGGGTTCATCGCATGCAGCTGGTAACCGGTTTGCGCCATCGCCAGCACCGCCATGTTGTGGGCGGCGAGGTCGTTGAATTGCCACAAGGCCTGGGCGCGTCTCACTTCGTCGGCGAGCGTGCCGCCACCGCAGACGACGGTGACGCGGCCCCCGCCCAGCTGAGCGAGCAAGTCGAGCCAGTGTGGCAGTGTCGGATCGGTGGTCAGGCTGCCGCCGAGCTTGACGACCCACATCAGCGTTGCTCCCGGTCGAAGAGCGCGGCGACCGCCACCGCGGGGGCGCACACCCGGGCCCAACGCACGGCGGCTGCGGGGCTGGGCAGCGCGTCTGCCGCGATGCGGGCAACATCGCGGCCGTAGTCGCGGCAGGCCCGCAGCGGGCTCGCTTGCGCGACGACGTCGGCGACCAGAAAGTCACCGCATCCCGCGCCGAGCGCGACGGCCGCGTCCGACAGGCGGTGAGTGACGATGACGCGGCGCAGTTGCCCGCCGAGTTCGTCGATCTGCTTGCGGCGCCAGGTCTGGGCGAACGCCAGCCAGTCGGTCGGCGCGGCATCCCGTTCATCCAGGCCGATCATGCGGGCCAATCGGCGCCGCGTCGCCGGCAGGTCCTTGGGGGCGTTGTCGGCGCTGGCGTGCAGGTCGTGCGCCGGGTCGAGCTCGCCGGTGAGTCGGTAGACATCGGCCGTGGTCGCGAAGAACTCGTTCATCACGTTCAGCTCGGCGCTCTGCCACGCGATGCGCGGCCCGAGCGCGCACAGCGGCGTGCGCACGACACCGTGGTAGACCAGCTCGCCGGTGGCGAGCCGCTGCGCATCGCTGCGGCTGCTGCCGAGCACGCGGCCGGCACGGAAGGCGATCAGGTCGGTGGTCGTGCTGCCGATGTCGATCAGCATGCCCTCGGTGATGCACTGCGCTGCGTGCGTCGCGGTCGCGAGCCAGTTGGCCGAGGCGATCTGCTCCCAGTGCGCGCCGGCCTCCGCGGCACTGCACCAGCGCGCGTCGCCGGCAAAGATGTGCAGGGCCTGGGTCGCCGCCGGTGCGAGCGCGCTCGTCAGCATCGCGGCGATCCGTTGCACGCCGTCCTCGCGGTGCTCGAACAGGTCCGTCATCTCTCCGGTCATCGTGACCGCGTGCGCGGCCCGGCCGAGTTGTGGCCAGCGCGCACGCGCGAGATGCAGCACGCGCTCCAGGTGTTCCATGCCTTGCCAGAGCGGGCAGGCCCATTGCGCGACCTCGACCACGCGGCCGTCGCGCAGCAGGCAGGCCTTGACGTGGGCACCGCCGATGTCCCACCCGATCACATGGCGGCGGTCAGGCGGCGGCATGGGCGGGCTCGTCGTGATGGGCTGCGAGCACCGCCGCCGCCAGGTTGCCATCGAGTGCGGTCGACAGGCCCACGTACGCCATCGTCACGCGCGGGTTGATCTCGATCAGCACCGGGCCGCGCTGCGCATGCCAGACGAGGTCGACCCCGACGTAGCCGCGCAGGCCGGGCACGGCGCTCGCCAAGGTCTGGACCCAGGCGCGCAACACTTCGCCACGGGCATCGCCGCGCGGCAGTGCGTTGCCCTGCACGCCGACGAACGACAGCACGCCGACGGCATCGATCGTCAGCTGCTGGCGGTTCACACTGAGCAGCTCGACGCGGCTCGGGCTGCACAACAGCGACAGGCTGAGCGGTTCGCCTGCGACCCAGGCTTCGAGTACGGCGGCCTCGCCGCGGTATCGACGCGTCTCGACATCGTCCAGTGCCGCCGCGTGCGTGTTGTGGACGCGGGTCGCCATCGCGCCGGCACCGTCGTCCGGTTTGACGACCCAGCGTCGCGTCGTCGGCGACGTGGCGAACGCCAGCGGTGTGGTCATGCCGCGGTCGGCGGCCTGCGCGATCGTGGCCCGCTTGCTCGAGGTCAGCGCGATCGCTGCGGCATTGCAGCCGAGCCAGCGCCCGGCATCGACGACGCGCTGCAGCTGCGCGAGCACACCGTCGGTTTCGGGTGCGATGACCCAGACCCGGTCGTGCAGGGCCGCCTGGCGCGCGACGAAGTCGACCGCGGAGCTGCCTGGTGGCGGCTGCACGGCGCGCGCGCCGGCGGGCACCTCGGACGTCCGCGGGCCGACTGCGACCGACACGGCACAATCGCCGGCCCGCAGCAGGTCGCGGGCCACCGCATCGCGCATCTCGAGGCCGGCGGCGAGCAGCTCATCCGGGGCGTCGGCCGAGGCGCCGCCGCTCAGGTGTTCGTAGACGAACACGCGCATCATCGCGGGGCCCGGGCGTTGCAACTCACGCAGACCACGAACTTGTTGACAGGCTCAAAAATGAACGGCGGCATGACCTTGATTCCAGTGATCGATCTGTTGAAGGGGCAGGTGGTGCGCGGGGTGCGCGGTGATCGCCAGGCCTACCGGCCGGTCGAGTCGGCGCTGTGCGCCAGCAGCGACCCGGTGGCCGTGGCGACGATGCTGGTCGACCATTGCGCAGCGCAGCAACTGTATGTCGCCGACCTCGACGCGCTGATGGGCGGCCGGCCGCAGCACGAGGTGTTGCGCGCGCTGCTGCGCGCGTTGCCCGGCATCGAACTGTGGCTGGACGCCGGCTTTGTCGACGCCGATGCGGCGGCGGCGCTGAGGGCACAACTTGCGGCGGATTCGGCACGCATCGTGCCGGTGTTCGCCAGTGAGACGCTGCGTTCGCGCGACGCGCTGGAAGACTGCCTTGCGCGTTTCGGCGCCGGCGGCGCAGTGCTGTCGCTCGATCGACGTGGCGGCCAGCGTCTCGATCCGGCGGGCTGCTGGGAGGCGCAGTCGCTGTGGCCGCAGCGGGTGATCGTGATGACGCTGGAGCGCGTCGGCTCCGGCGCCGGGCCTGATCTGGAGACGATGGCCGGGCTGCACCGCCAAGCGCCGGCCACCACACTGATCGGCGCCGGAGGCGTGCGCAGCCTTGCCGACCTCGAGCGTGCCTTGGATGCCGGCGCCGGTGCCTGGCTCGTCGCCAGCGCGCTGCACGATCTCCAATTGCCGCGCCAACCGCGCTGAGCCGCGAGACGTTGCTGCGAGGGAAGTGTCTCGGCCATGACCCAGTCGCATCACGAATCGTGCCATCCCCGCGCGGGCGGCTGCGGCGGCCGGTATCGGCCAAAAGCGCCACACTGTGTTCCAGAAGTGGCCATTGGGCGTTCATCGGTGCGGCCTGCCGTCGGCGCAGGGCGGGCGCCCGGTCAATGGCACATCGTTTGCGTGCTAGCCACTCGATGAGTGCCCTCGCGTCGACTTCCGGCCCCAATGCGGCACCCTGGACCTGCCCGTTCTGCCCGCTGCTGTGCGACGGCTTTTCCGTCGAGGCGGGGCCGGGCGAGTGGGCGCTGATCGGCAGCGAATGCGGTCGCGCGCGTTCCGCGTTGGCGCGCTTCGGGCCGTCCGCGCCGCCCGCGCAAGCACGGGTCGACGGGGTCGCCTGCGACGCCGATGCGGCGATTGCCGCCGCGGCGCGCCGGCTCGCGGCGAGCCGGCAGCCGCTGTTCGGAGGACTCGGCACCGACGTGGCCGGCGCCCGCGCGCTCTATGCGCTGGCGTGTCGTACCGGCGCGATCTGTGACCCAGCCGGTGGTGCGGCGCTGTTTCACGGCTTGCGTGCGCTGCAGGACCGCGGCGGGTTCACGACCACGCTGGCGGAGGTCCGCACGCGCGCCGACCTGATCGTCTGCATCGGCTCGCTGCCGAGCGAACGCTACCCGGAGTTCCTGCGGCGTTGCGGTATCGGTGAGAGTAGCGCCGCCCAGGTGGTGTTGCTGCAGCCCGCCGCGTCGACGGATTCGATCGTTGCGGGCATCGAGGTCGTGCGCGTCGACGGCGATCTGTTCGACGCGGTGGCGATGCTCGCCGCCTGTGTGGCCGGGCGCGCGGTCGGCGACGCAGCAGGCGCGCTCGGGGCACTCGTTGCGCGGTTGCACGCGGCACGCTACGCGGTGTTGGCCTACGAAACCGCACAACTTCCAGCACAGGGCGCGTTGATCGTCGAGGCCGTCAATCGGGTCGTGTCCAGTCTCAATCAGCGCACGCGCGCCGCGGCGCTGCCGCTGGGTGGCGGCGACGGAGCCTCGACGGTGAACGCGGTCTTCACTTGGCTCTCTGGCCTGCCACTGCGCACGCGTGCCGCGCCGGCAGGCCTGGAGCACGAGCCGCTGCGTTTCGATGCCAATCGCCTGCTCGCGGACCGGGGCGTCGACGCGCTGCTGTGGATCGCCAGTTTCGGTACCGAGCCCGCGCCGCCGATGGTGGACCTGCCGCGAATCGTGCTCGGTCACCCGAGCTTTGCCGCAGCGGTGCAGGGGAGCGCCACGATCTTCATCCCAGTGGCGACACCGGGCGTCGGTTCGGCCGGGCATTTGTTCCGCACGGATGGGTCGGTGCTGATGCCGTTGCGCGCGCTGCGTGACGACAGCCTGCCGACTGCGGCCGATGTGCTCAAGCGCCTGACGCAGGCGCTGCAGGGAGCGGCCGCATGACGACCCTGCGATTGCGTGGTGGGCGTGTCATCGACCCAGGGAACGGCGTCGACGGCGAGTTGCGCGATCTGCATGTGCGCGATGGGCGCATCGTCGCGCTGGCGCCCGGTGAAGCGGCGACCGAAGAGATCGACATCAGCGGCTGCGTCGTGATGGCCGGCGGCATCGACATGCACACCCACATCGGCGGCGGCAAGGTCAACCTCGCGCGCTTGCTGCTGCCCGAGTTGCAGCGCGCCGGGCCGAACCCGATCGCGCTGACGAGCAACCCGCTCGAACTCGCGTCCTGCAGCGGCTGTACGCCGGGCACGCTGGCCACCGGCTATCGCTATGTCGAGATGGGCTACACGGCGGCGTTCGAGCCCGCGATGATGGCCTGCAACGCGCGCCACACGCACATGGAAATGGGCGACACGCCGATCCTCGATCACGGCGCCTACGTGATGCTCGGCAACGACGAGCTGTTCCTCGAGATGCTGAGCCTCGGCGCCGACTTCCAGCGCATCCGCGACTACGTGGGCTGGACCATCAACGCCGCCAAGGCGATGGGCGTGAAGGTCGTCAACCCCGGGGGCATCTCGGCCTTCAAGTTCAACCAGCGCAAGCTCGACGTCGACGAGAACCATG
>JBDUAG010000026.1:0-14037 GCA_040004785.1 Burkholderiales bacterium
CGCAGGTGCGCGCGATCGCCGAGGTCGCGACCGCGGTGACGCAGGGCGACCTGACCCAGTCGATCACCGTGGAGGCGCAGGGCGAGGTCGCGGCGCTGAAGGACACGATCAACGAGATGATCCGCAACCTCAAGGACACCACGCAGAAGAACACCGAACAGGACTGGCTGAAGACCAACCTGGCGAAGTTCAGCCGCATGCTGCAGGGTCAGAAGGACCTGCTGACGGTCGGCCAGCTCATCCTGTCCGAACTCGCGCCGGTGGTCGGGGCGCAGCAGGCCGAGTTCTATGTGCTGACGACGGTGGCCACCACGCCCAAGCTCCGTCTGTTCGCCAGCTATGCCTCCGGCGGCCAGCACTCGCACGGCAAGGAGATCGCGCTCGGTCAGGGGCTGGTCGGCCAGTGCGCGCTCGAAAAATCGAAGATTCTGCTGACGAACGTGCCCGGCAACGCGTTCCGCGTCGCCACCGGGCTCAGCGAGGGCGCCGCGCTGGACGTGCTGGTGCTGCCCGTGGTGTTCGAGGGCGAAGTTCGCGGTGTGCTCGAGCTGGCATCGCTCGAACGCTTCAACCCCGCGCACCAGGCCTTCCTCGACCAGCTCACCGAATCGATCGGGATCGTGATCAACACGATCAGCGCCAACATGCGCACCGAAGATCTGCTGACGCAGTCGCAATCGCTGGCCGAGGAGCTCCAGAGCCGACAACAGGAGCTGCAGCAGACCAACGAGGAGTTGCAGGAGAAGGCTCGTCTGCTGGTGCACCAGAACCAGGAGGTCGAGCGCAAGAACCAGGAAGTCGAGCAAGCGCGTCAGGCACTCGAGGAAAAGGCCGAGCAGCTCGCGCTGACCTCCAAGTACAAATCGGAGTTCCTGGCCAACATGTCGCACGAGTTGCGCACGCCATTGAACAGCCTGCTGATCCTGTCGGACCAGCTGTGCAAGAACAGCGAAGGCAATCTGACCGGCAAGCAGGTCGAATTCGCGAAGACGATCCACCTGTCCGGCAACGATCTGCTGATGCTGATCAACGACATCCTCGATCTGTCCAAGATCGAGTCCGGCACGGTCGCCGTCGACGTCAGTGAACTCCGGATCGAAGACCTGCAGCGTTCGGTCGACCGCAGCTTCCGCCATGTCGCCGAATCGAAGCACGTCGAGTTCGAGATCGTCGCGGAACAGCCCTTGCCGAAGACGGTCGTGACCGATGTCAAGCGGCTGCAGCAGATCATCAAGAACCTGCTGTCGAATGCCTTCAAGTTCACTCACCATGGCTCGGTGTCGCTGACGGTCAGCGTGGCGACGAGCGGCTGGTCGCGCGACAACGATGAACTCAACCGCGCCGGACAGGTCTTCGCTTTTGCCGTTTCGGATACCGGCATCGGAATCTCCCCCGACAAGCAGCAGATCATTTTCGAGGCGTTTCAGCAGGCCGATGGGTCGACCTCCCGCAAGTACGGCGGCACGGGCCTGGGCTTGGCGATCAGCCGCGAACTTGCCCGCCTGCTCGGTGGAGAAATCCGACTCATCAGCACGCCATCGCGGGGCAGCACGTTCACGCTCTATCTTCCGCAGAGCTACAGTCCCTCGCGCTCCGGTCGCCATCCGCGCATCGCGATCGGCGCGAACGATGCGTCGGCCCCGGTGGCACGGGCCCTGCCGGAGCGTGTGGACGTGCAGCCCCCGCTTCCGTCGATGACCGCGCGGATCGACTCCGAGGCCCTCGAGGGCGACGACAACAGCACCTTCCTGGCTGTCAACCTGGCCGACGACGATCGCAACGACATCCTGCTCGGCGACAAGGTGCTGCTCGTCGTCGAGAACGATCTGGCGTTCGCCAAGGTGCTGCAACAAGCCGCGCGGCGCAACGGGTTCAAGGTGCTGGTGAGTACAAGCGGCGCAGGCGCGCTGGCCATGACGCGGGACTACCAGCCTGCCGTGATCACGCTCGATATCTTTCTGCCCGACATGGAAGGCTGGCGCATTCTGGAGCGCCTCAAGACCGACCTGGCCACGCGTCACATTCCGATATGCGTGGTGTCCACCGACGATTCGCGACAGCGTGCGCTGAACGCTGGCGCCGTCGGCTTCCTGACGAAGCCGTTTCAATCGGTCGACGAGGTCGACGAAGCGCTCGCCCTCCTCCACGAGTTTGCCGATCGCCGCAGCAAGCGTCTGCTGGTGATGATGGCACCCTCGCCGTCGCGCGCAAGCTACCTCGACGCGCTCGATGCCGAGACCGAGATCGTGTTGGCCGACTCCGCCGCCGCGGCACGCGTCGAACTCGCCGGCGGCAACGTGGACTGCCTGATCACCGATGGCAGCGCCACGGAGTTCGGTCCGGAAGATGTGATCGAGGCCCTGGAATCCCGTCCGCTGGTGCGGCAAATGCCGATCGTGCTGGCGTGCGGCGACGCGGACGTGGCGTCTCGCTGGGGGCGTGGCCACAGCGCGTTTGCCTTGCGTCGCGCCGATTCGCTCGAACGCATGCTGGATGCGACGGCATTCTTCCTGCACCGGGGCGAGGCCGCGATGTCGGACGAAGAGCGCCGCTCGGCGCAGGCGCTGTTCGCGGCGGATCGGGTGCTTGAAGGCAAGAAGGTCCTGATCGTCGACGACGACATGCGCAACATCTTCGCGCTCGCGACCGTGTTGGACGCGCAAGGGATGGTGATCGTATCGGCAGAGAACGGCCAGGACGCCATTCGTCTCGTGGAGACCGACCCCGACATCGATATCGTGCTGATGGACATCATGATGCCCGAGATGGACGGCATGGAAACGATGCGGCGGCTGCGCCTGTTGCCCCGAGGCAAGGACTTGCCGCTGATTGCCGTGACAGCGAAGGCGATGAAGGGCGACCGCGAGAAGTGCATCGACGCCGGGGCCTGGGACTACCTGTCCAAGCCGGTCGACACGGCCTATATGCTGGTCGTCCTGCGCGGTTGGCTTGGCAAGTGAGGCGCGCGTGTCCGACTTTCTTGCACTGAGCGAGGACGAGAAGTCCAACATCCTGATCGTCGATGATCTGGCGGAGAAGCTGCTTGTCTTCGGCACGGTGCTCGAAGAGCTGAATCAGAACCTCGTGTTCGTCCGCTCCGGGCGCGAGGCGTTGCGGGAGATCCTGCAACGCGAGTTCGCCGTCATCCTTCTCGACGTGAACATGCCGGATATCGACGGCTTCGAGACGGCGAAACTGATCCGCCAGTACAAGCGTTCGGCGCTGACCCCGATCATATTCATCACGTCATACGCCGACGAGATGCAGACGGCGCACGGCTATTCGCTGGGAGCGGTGGACTACATCCTGTCGCCCGTCGTGCCGCACGTGCTGCGCAGCAAGGTGCAGGTCTTCGTTCAACTTCACGCGATGCAACGCCAGATTCGGCGTCAGGCGGACGCGCAGGCCGCGTTTGCCGCGGCGGAGTCGGCCCGCGCAGTGGCCGAAGAGAACGACAGGCGCTCGGCATTTCTGTCGAACGCCAGCCGCGTTCTGACCCGCTCACTGCAAGTGGCCGTCGGCATGCGCGACCTCGCCGGGCTCATCGTGCCGGAACTGGCGCCGCTGGCGATGGTCCTGCGCGCCGACGCCGGTGCGCTCCGCGGCAGCCTGCTGCTCGCCACCGACGCCGGCGCCGGGCGTGCGTCGTTTCAGGAAGTCGCATGCAGTGCGCTCGACCCGAACCTTCTCAGTGCCCTGCAGGCTGTCATACGCGACGGTGAGCGCACCAATCTCACGCCGCCTCAACTGCACGCGTTGAATGCGCCGGGTTTCGGGCCTGCATCGCATCGTGCAGGCGACGCCTCGCATTGGCTGGAGGCAGGCTCCCTGGTGCCTTTGCTGACTGGCGACCGGGTCCTCGGCGCCATGCTGGTCGCGGCGCGCCATCGCGGAAGCAACAGCGCGGCGATCGATTGGCGCGTGCTCGACGAGCTCGGCGTGCGCGCCGCTGCGGCACTCGAAAACGCGCAGCTGTACGAAAGCCTGCAGTCGGAGATCGTCGAGCGGCGCGCTGCCGAGGTGGGGCTGCAGGAATCGAGCCGGCGCAAGGACGAGTTTCTTGCAATGCTCTCGCACGAGCTGCGCAATCCGCTTGCGCCGATTCGCACCGCCGTCGAAGTGATGCGGCGTCTGGGCCCCGCTGACTCGAAATTCACAGCGGCGTCCGACATCACGATCCGGCAGTTGCGGCACATGACGCGTCTGGTTGACGAACTGCTCGATGTTGCGCGCATCAGCCAGGGCAAGATCGTGCTCGCGCGCGAAAAGGTGGATTTGAACTTGGTGATCGAGCACTGCGTCGAGACCTCGCAGCCCTTCATCGAGGCGCGCGAACAGCTGCTGCGCGTCGTGCCGTTCTCAAATATTGTCTGGGCCGACGGCGACTTCGCGCGCATTGCGCAGGTCGTCTCGAACCTCCTGCACAACGCTTCGAAGTACAGCTCGGTCGGGTCAGCGATCAACTTGACCGCGCGGCTTGAGGCGTCCGCTGCGGTGATCCGCGTACGTGACGAGGGCATCGGGATCGATGCGGACCTGCTGCCGCACGTTTTCGATCTCTTCACGCAGGGCCGCCGCGGGCTCGACCGAGCTCAAGGCGGCCTCGGTGTCGGGCTGACCCTGGCGCGCCGGTTGGCCGAGCTGCACAGTGGCACGCTCGAAGCACTCAGCGAGGGAGCGGGACGTGGTTCCGAGTTCGTGCTGACCTTGCCGTCGGTCCAGCGCCTGCGCGGCCCTGCCATCGAAGCGCCGCTGATTTTGGCCACCGTTTCGAAGGATTGCAGAATCCTGATAGTGGACGACAACCAAGACGCCGCGGAGAGTATCGCCACGTTTTTCAGGCTGCAGGGTCAGACGGTGCGAACCGCCGCCGATGGCGCGCGCGCGCTCGACGAGGCCGCGGATTTCGCACCCGATGTGGTCGTGCTCGACATCGGACTGCCTCTGCTCGACGGATACGAAGTCGCGCGGCGACTGCGGCAACTCCCGGCGACCCGGAATGCGTTTCTTCTTGCCCTGACCGGCTACGGCCAGGCACAAGACCGAATGCGCGCCGAAGAGGCCGGCTTCGATCGTCACTTCGCCAAGCCTGCCGATCCGACAGCGTTGCTGACCGCCGTCGACGAGTGGGTGCACGGGCTCGGGCGCAATTCACCCGCAGGGGCAACGCCCTTGGTCAACGCCTCTTGATTCGGACCCACGCCATGCAAGCATCAGCAACCATTGGACATTCGGCGTCGCGCCTGTTTTTCGATCGGCATCCGGATGCCGTCCTCCTGATGGATGGCAGCGGGCGCGTACTCAGTGCCAACCCCGCCGCCGCCTGGCTGGCGCGGCAAGGCGAGTACCCCGACTTTGGAGAATTGACCGGCTTGTCGTGGGAAGGAAGCGGTGCATTGCCACGCGACATGGCCGCGGCTTGGACGCGGCGCTTGCGGATCCGAGCGGCCGACGGATCGTCACGCCAAGCCGACGCCAGTCTGTTCCGCGCCGCCGAATCGCCCGACGACACTCCGGCGTACTTCCTGGTGCTCCGCGATGTCACCGCGGCCGTCGAAGCTGCGCGGGGAGGCCATGAGCTCGAAAGCCGCTCCAAGGTCACGACCGACTCGGCGCCCGTGCTGATCTGGATGGCCGCCGACACCATGATGCGAGACTGGTTCAACAAGTCGTGGATTCGATTCCGCGGTCGCACGCTTGGAGACGAACTCGGCGAAGGCTGGACAGAAGGCGTTCATCCCGAAGATCTCGAGCGCTGCCTGAATGTCTACTCCATCAGCTTTGCAGAGCGACAGCCCTTCACCATGGACTACCGACTCAAGCGCCATGACGGCGTGCATCGCTGGGTGCTGGACACCGGCATTCCGCGCTGGAGCGAAGGCGGCCACTTCCTCGGCTACATCGGTACCTGCGTGGACATCACGGACCGCAAGGAGCTGGAGGAGAAGCTGGCCGAGCGGACCCGCACGCTTCGTCTTTCCGATCGGCGGCGAGAGGAGATTCTTGCGCGGCTTTCCCACGAATTGCGCAACCCGCTCGGTGCAATTGCCAATGCTGCTGCGATCTTGCGCACCGTGGAGGGCGATGATCGAAATCTGGTCATGGTGCGGGAAATCGTCGAGCGGCAAGTCGGCCGGCTCAGCCGGCTGGTCGCCGACATTGCGGACGTGACCCGGATCACCAAGGGCAGAGTCGTTCTGCAACGCGAGAAGGTCGACATCGACGCCGTGGTCGGCGCCGCGGCCGAGGAGATTCGCCATCAAATCGAACGTCGTTCCCAGCTGCTTCGGATCGAATTGTCAGGCGGTGGGGCGCAGTGTGAGGGGGGGGACGCGCACCGCCTGACCCAGGCGCTTTCAGCCCTGCTCGGCAACGCCTCGAAGTTTTCGCCTGCTGGCGCGCCCATCAGTGTTTCAGTGCTCGGGACGCCCGAGGGCACGTCGATTGTTGTGAGGGACGTCGGCATCGGTATTGCGCCGGAGCTTCTGCCGCACGTTTTCGAAGCCTTCGTTCAGGGGTCGGCGGGCGAATCGGAAGGCGGCCTGGGCGTCGGTCTCACGATCGCCAAGCAGGTCGCGAACTTGCACGGCGGACATTTGCGCGTGGAAAGCGCAGGCATCCACCTCGGCACGGAGGCCACACTGACACTTCCCCACAAGGTCGGTACACCCGATGTCGTGGCAGACCTCTCCGCGATTTCGGGGCGCCGCGTGCTGATCGTCGAAGATGACGCCGACGCCCGCGAAAGCCTGCGCATCCTGATCGAGGCGCAAGGCAACGAGGTGGTGGCAGCCGCTGACGCGGCGCAGGGGCTTGAGCTCGCCACCACCTTCTCTCCCGACTACGTCATCTGCGATATCGGCCTGCCTGACGTGAACGGATTCGACCTGGTTCGCAGCCTTCGTGACGCATTGGCGGGCCAGCCCACGCGCTATGTGGCGGTCACTGGCTACGGAAGACTGGAGGACCAGGACCGCGCGATGGAATCTGGCTTCGATTCGTTCGTCGTCAAGCCGATCCGGCGCGCCGGCGCTGACGAATCGGATGGCTCCATCAGCGTGGTCTCAGGCAACAAGGCAGGCGCGTACTAACGAATTGACTTCCGTGTTTTTGAGCAAGACTCGCTTCGCGAGACCCCGTTTGCGCTGGCTGTCACTCATGGTGGCACGAGGTGCTGTCATGCTCGGCATGGTGGCGGCCGTTGTGTTGCTATGGGAGTGGGACGCGCCCACGGCGCTGGTCGCCTTCTTGGTCTTTGTCCTGGCAATTCTGTTCTTGGAGGCGGCCGCCTGTGACCGGCGTCGATCCCGCCCCAGTGGCGCGGCCGAAGGCGGCGATCGCCACCACCGCCGCGAGACTGATCTTTGAAGTGACTCGGCCTGCGAACGCTGCTCACGAGCTTGACGCGGGAGCGACCCTGCATCAAGGGCAACGTCTGGCGGTCTACGAAGGTCGGCGCGACACCGCTCGACAGGTCGGCCGTCGCCACTGGGCCAAGCCTTGTGGCGCCCCATTTCCTACGCCGGAATCGGGTCGCCCAGCCCGCTGCCGGATTCATCGTCACTGGTCTGCACCCGGTTCCGGCCCGCGCGCTTGGCACGGTAGAGGGCTTGGTCGGCGCGCACGATCAGGCGCGATGGCTCCTCCCTCGGGCCCTTCCATTCCGCAACGCCGAAGCTCGCGGACAGCGCGAGCGGCTCGTCCTCACGCTGCACCCGCTGCGCGGCGAGCCGCGCGCGCAGCGTCTCGGCAGTATCTGCGGCCTGGGCCAGGCCCACACCCGGCAGCAGCACGATGAACTCCTCACCGCCGAATCGGCCAACGCGGTCCACTGCGCGCACCGAAGTCTGCAGCAGAGCGGCAATGTGCTTCAACGCCTGGTCGCCTGCGGGGTGGCCGTGGAGGTCATTGATCGCCTTGAAGTGATCGATATCCAGCATCATGACTGCGAACGTGTCGCCTGCGCGGCGGCTTCGAGTGAGCTCCTGACCAATGGCCTCCTGCATCGCGAGCCGGTTCAGCAGGCCGGTCAGCCCGTCGTGGCGGGCGCGCCAATGCAACTGCTGGATCAACCGCGCGACCACCAGCGCCATCAGCGTGGCGTGCAGCGTCACGATCAGCGCGACGACGGCCATCGCGGTTCCAACATTCAGGCTGCTGTTGGAGGCGATCTCCGTGGCGAGCGCCTCCGGCTTCAACGCAGTCCGCAAGGCGCGGCCTCCCGAATTCAGGCCCGCCAGCAGCAGCGGCGTGGCCATCAGCAGCGGGAACCGCAGCGCCAGCGTACCGCGCGCGTAACGATACAGATCCAACGCGGTCCAAAGATACAGGGTCGTGGTGATGGTGTAGTGGACAACGGCCTGTTGAGGGCGCCAGGCGAGGTCAGTGCCGACCCATGAAGCAAGCGCGGCAGCGCCAAGCAGGGCCGCGTGCACCAGGTAGTGGCGTCGTTGTCCGGTGAAGTGCCAAACCCCGTGTTGCAGCAGGATCAGGCCGGCGATGGCGACCAGCACACCGGCCAGCGGCAACGACGTGAGGTGGGTGCCCAGGAAGAGGAAGGTGACAGAACTGCAGGCGCCGTAGCCGGCCCAGTGGGCAGCGGCTGCCCAGGTGTCGCGGATCCACCATGCGCCAATGACCCACATCACCGCGGCCACGGCCTGGATCATCGCCAGCATCAAGAACGCAATCTCCGAAGTCGTCAGGCTGGACATGTCTACTTTGCTCCCTGTCGCCTAGTTTCGTCGATTGCAGGGCGCGCCCCGGAGAGCGCACGCAGAAGGTTGTCGATATCCACTGGTTTCGTCAGGTGCGTGTCGAAGCCGGATTCCTGGGCTCGCAGCTTGTCGATCTCACCGGCGTAACCCGTGGTGGCGATCAGCAGCGCCGTCCTCATATCAGGCATCGCACGCAAACGTCGCGCGACCTCGAACCCGTCCAGTCCCGGCAGGCCGATGTCGAGCAGAACGGCGTCCGGGCGATCCTCGGCAGCGCTGCGCAAGGCTTCGGGACCGTCTGATGCGCCTCGGACTCGATGACCCAACGTTGACAGCAGTGCAGCCAGCGATTCCCTCGCATCCAGGTTGTCGTCAACGACCAGCAAGCTCATGGAGCGCATGGCCGTCGTGTCGAAAGAAGGCCGACCTCTCCCTGCAAGAGAGACTTGCTGGAGCGGCAGCTTCACGGTCATTCTGCAACCTTGACCGGTGCCACCGCTGGTCGCCCGAATGGACCCGCCATGGAGCTCGACCACTCGTTTCACCAGGGGCAGCCCGATGCCCAGTCCGCCTTCGGACCGATCGAGCGCGCGGTCTCCTTGAACGAAAATGTCGAACGCCGTGACCAGCAGCTCGGACGACATCCCGACGCCGTTGTCGACAACTTCCAGAATGCCCGTTTGGTCCGCGCTCTTCAGACTGAGTTCGATTCGCCCGCCGCGCGGCGTGTACTTCGCAGCGTTGATCAACAAGTTCACGACGACCTGCGTGATCCGCGTCGGGTCGCCGGACATCCTCACCGGCGCTGGCGGTAAAGACGTCTGCAAGACGTGCTCGTAGCTCAAGATCAAGGGTCGGATCGACTCCACCGCCGCCGCCACCACTGCCCCGAGATCCATGTCTTCCGGGCAAATCCGGATCTTGCCGCTCGTCATGCGACCCACGTCGAGCAAATCGTCAACCAACCTCGACAGATGGGTGACTTGCCGACCGATCACGTCCGCATATCGCAAGTGGTTGCTGTCAGATGCTGTCGCCCGCAAGAGCGCCACCGTGTTGCCGATCGGCGCGAGCGGGTTGCGCAGCTCGTGGGCAAGCATGGCGATGAACTCCTCGATCCGCTTGCCCTTTGTCTCCAGCTCGGCAATGCGCCTGCCTTGCGTCACGTCCTTGGTGATCTGCACGTAGGCGCGAAGGCTGCCGTTGTCGTGTCGCACCGCAGCGATGGTGATGTCCGCCCAGAACCGGCTTCCATCGCGGCGCACACGCCATCCAGACAATTGGATGGAGTCCCTCGCCGCAGCCTCTTGCAGGTCCTGCTGCGGCCTGTCGCTGGCAACATCCTCCGGGGTGTAGAGGATCTCGGCGCCACGGCCGACGCTTTCTCCACTGCTGTAGCCGTACAAGCGCTCAGCGCCGTCATTCCAGCCCAGGAAGTGCGCGTCCGGAGAGAGCATGACGATCGCGTGATCCGTGACCCCGTTGACCAGCAACCTGAGCCGTTGTTCGCTCTCTTTCAGGGACTCTTCGTGTCGTCGGCGCTCCGTCAGGTCCCGGGTGATCTTCGAATACCCACGCAGCATTCCGTTGTGGTCCTTGATCGCGGTGATGATGACGTTGGCCCAAAAGACGGAGCCGTCCTTTCGGACCCGCCACCCCTCGTCCTCGAATCGACCGGTTTCTGCGGCCACTCGAAGTTCGTGTTCGGGCCATCCGGAACTCACGGCCGGCGCCTCGTAAAACCGTGAGAAATGCTGCCCGATGATCTCGTCGGCGCTGTAGCCCTTGATTCGCTGCGCGCCGCGGTTCCAGCTCGCTACGGTGCCGTCGGTGTCGAGCCGATAGATGGCGTAGTCCTCGACGCCCTCGATGAGCAACCGCAGATTTTCCTCGCTCTGTCGGAGCCTCTCTTCCTGCGCCTTGCGCTCCGAGAGATCCCGCGTGACTTTCGAGAAACCAATCAGCTGGCCGCCTGGTTCATGAAGCGCCGTGATGACCACGTTGCCCCAGAACTGACTGCCATCCTTGCGAACTCGCCAGCCCTCGTCTTCGAAACGGCCGAGCATGGCGGCCTGCTTGAGCTCGAACGCCGGGAAACCCGAATCGCGGGCGGCCTGCGGATAGAACTTGGAGAAGTGCTGCCCGATGATCTCTTTTGCCGCGTACTGCTTGATTCGTCTGGCCCCCTCATTCCAGGTGGCCACCCGTCCGTCCGGTGTCAGCATGAAGATCGCGTAGTCGGCGATTTCTTCGACCAATCGACGAAATGTCGCGTCGTCGCTCGGCATCGGAGGCGCGGTGACGTCCGGAGGATTCCCCGCAGAGATGGCTGCCTCGGTCTTGTTCTTCGCCATGCATGCTCCCTCGATCCAAGGGCTTGAGACCAGCCGCTGCTCGTGCGTGTCAGGCCAAGGGACGCAGCACCTTCGAGAGGGCGACAGGATCGATCGGCTTGGTGAAGTAGTGATCCGCCAACGCAAAGCTCCTGTGGACTCGCGGATCACCTTCGCTGCATCCCGTCACGGCGATCAGCACGATGTCATCGCCATAAGCCGCGCGCAAGCGGCTGCACAGTTCGTCGCCACCAATGCCTGGCATCACCACGTCGAAAAGGACGCAATGAGGCTTGTGTTTGTCGATCAGTGCGAGTGCTTCGGTTTCGCTGCCCGCGGTCCAGACCTCATAGTGATAGAAGCGGAGCAGTTCCGCCATCGTGTCTGCGGAATCTTTCGCGTCGTCCACGACAACGACACGTACCTGATGGGCGCTCATACCTTCTCCACGTCGCAACGCGCGACTACTCAGATACAAATCCTACGCCGGTGATCAGCCATCGGATTCAACTCCGCGGCGAGCCCCCTGTGGAGCGGCATCCTGATGCCTTCGATCTTGATGATTGGCTCCACTGTCGACCCTCGGACAAAGGCTCGCAGGGCGGCAGCGAACCAACGCCATTTTAACCGTTGCAGTATCGACGGGTACGTCAAAAGACACTGCGTCCTGTCGGGATCGGAAGGGTGACCGCAACGTCGACGAAACGAAGTATTTTCCAAAGTTCAAGGAAGCGCGCGGGTTTGACCTAGTGGCTGTTTCGTGCCGGCGCTGGGCTGGCGCACTTCCTCCTGCGGCCGACGTTCGAGGCGAATGGCGCGCCCACGCTGAGGCAAGCCGCGGCTTGACGACGCCCGGCCATCGGCGATGCGCTTGTGTTTCAGACGATGTGGCGGCTCCGCAGCGCTGCGACGGCCGGCGCATCGAGCCCGAGCCAGTCTTCGAGCACTTCATCGGTGTGCTGGCCCAGTGTGGGCGGTGCACGCCGGTAGTCGACCGGGGACTCGGACAGGCGGATCGGATTGCCCACCAGCGGCAGTGCTGCCGCCACGGCATGGGCCATCTCCACGTGCATGCCGCGCGCACGCGCCTGCGGGTTGGCGAACACGCGGTCGATGGTGTTGATCGGCCCGCAGGGCACCTTCGCGGCCTCCATCGCGGCCACCCAATCGTCGGTGTTGCGCGTGACGGTGATCTCGCGAATCTGCGCCACCAGCGCGTCGCGGTGGCGCACGCGTTGCGGGTTGGTCGCGAAGCGTTCGTCGCGCGCCCAGTCAGGGCACCCGAGCACGGCGCTGAAGCTCGCGAACTGGCTGTCATTGCCGACGGTGACGATCATGTGACCATCGGCGGTGGGGAAATCTTGGTAGGGGACGATGTTCGGGTGCGCGTTGCCCATGCGCTGCGGCACCTGGCCACCGACGAGGAAGTTCGAGGCCTGGTTGGCGAGCGCGGCCACCTGCACATCGAGCAGCGCCAAGTCGATGTGCTGGCCTTCACCGCTGGCCTGGCGCCGCTGCAGCGCCGCGAGCACGGCCACGGTGGCATACAGGCCCGTCATCACGTCGGTCAACGCCACGCCGACCTTCAGCGGCCCGCCACCCGGCTCGCCATCGGGACGACCGGTGACGCTCATCAACCCGCCCATGCCCTGCATCAGGAAGTCGTAGCCCGGACGCTCGGCGTACGGACCGGTCTGGCCGAAGCCTGTGATCGAGCAATAGATCAGACGCGGGTTCAGTGCCTTCAGGCTATCGAAGTCGAGCCCATACTGCGCCAGGCCGCCGACCTTGAAGTTCTCGATCAGCACGT
Source organism: Burkholderiales bacterium (assembly GCA_040004785.1). GTDB lineage: Bacteria > Pseudomonadota > Gammaproteobacteria > Burkholderiales > Burkholderiaceae_C > LMDS01. Next base: position 12,861 of record JBDUAG010000026.1, read on the forward strand.
CGGCGCGCAGCGCGAGCTCACGCACCAGGCGCTGGCCCTCGGGCTGGCCGAGGTCCACGGTCAGCGAACGCTTGTTGCGGTTGGCAGCCAGGAAGTAGGCCGACTCGTTGCTCGCGCTGCCATCGTCGCGCGCCAGCCAGGGCGGGCCCCAGGCACGCGTGTCGTCGCCGCTGCCCGGGCGTTCGACCTTGACGACGTCGGCGCCGAGGTCGGCCAGCAACTGGCTGCACCAGGGGCCGGCGAGCACGCGCGACAGGTCGAGCACGCGCAGCCCGGCAAGGGCGGTGTCTGCCATGGCGTCAGAACGCAGCAATGCCGGTGATCGCGCGGCCGAGGATCAGCGCGTGCACGTCGTGCGTGCCTTCGTAGGTGTTGACCACTTCGAGGTTGACCAGGTGGCGCGCGACACCGAACTCGTCGCTGATGCCGTTGCCGCCCAGCATGTCGCGCGCGGTGCGGGCGATGTCCAGGCTCTTGCCGCAGGAGTTGCGCTTCATGATCGAGGTGATCTCGACCGCGGCGATGCCGTCGTCCTTCATGCGGCCCAGGCGCAGGCAGCCCTGCAGGCCGAGCGCGATATCGGTCAGCATGTCGGCGAGCTTCTTCTGGATCAGTTGGTTAGCGGCCAGCGGACGGCCGAACTGTTTGCGATCCAAGGTGTACTGGCGCGCGGTGTGGAAGCAGTCTTCGGCCGCGCCGAGTGCGCCCCAGGCGATGCCATAGCGTGCCGAGTTCAGGCAGGTGAACGGGCCTTTCAGGCCGCGCACCTCGGGGAACGCGTTCTCCTCGGGGCAGAACACCTCGTCCATCACGATCTCGCCGGTGATGCTGGCGCGCAGGCCCACCTTGCCGTGGATCGGCGGCGCGCTCAAGCCTTTCGCACCCTTGTCGAGGATGAAGCCGCGGATCGCACCTTCGTCGTCCTTGGCCCAGACCACGAACACGTCGGCGATCGGGCTGTTGGTGATCCACATCTTCGCGCCGCTCAGGCTGTAGCCGCCGGCGACCTTGCGGGCGCGCGTGACCATGCTGCCGGGGTCGGAGCCGTGATTCGGCTCGGTCAGGCCGAAGCAGCCGATCCACTCGCCGGTCGCGAGCTTGGGCAAGTACTTCTGCTTTTGCGCCTCGCTGCCGAACTCGTTGATCGGCACCATCACGAGCGAACTCTGCACGCTCA
>JBDUAG010000405.1:0-4135 GCA_040004785.1 Burkholderiales bacterium
ACGACCACGCTGCGCGCCACATGGCCCTGGCGCAGCGCGATCAGGTCGCCGATGCGCACTTCGCGCGAGGCCTTCGCGACCTGGCCGTTGACCTGCACCCGGCCTTTGCCGATCTCGTCCGCGCTCAGGCTGCGGGTCTTGAAGAAGCGCGCGGCCCAGAGCCATTTGTCGAGGCGCACTCTGGCGCCGGTCACGTCGGAAGTCATCGGAGGGGATTGTCAACCAACGGCAACCTCACCGCCGCACAGAGTCCGGCAACACGTTCGCCGTCGAGCCGATTGTCGAGGGCGAGGCTGCCCCCGAGCGAGCGCACGATCTCTTGGCCGATCGCCAGCCCGAGGCCAGCCCCGCTGCGCGGATCGCCGGTGGCACCACCCACGACGAAGGGCTCGAACAGGCGCTGGCGCAGATCGGCGGCGATGCCCGGGCCGCCGTCCTCAACCCGCAACACCGCGGCGCCGGACTCGTGCGACAGCGTCACGCTCAGTGGCGTGCGCTCCGGCGCGTGCTTGATCGCGTTGTGCAGCAGCTTGCGGACCAGTTCGCGCAATGCCCATTCGTGCGCACGCACCGGCGAGGGCAGGGTGGCGATCGAGAAGTCGAGGCGTCGCTCGGCCATCAGCGGCGCCAGGTCGAGGGCCACGGCGCGGATCACGCCGGCCCATTCGAGCACCGGCGCAGCCCCCTCCTGGCGCAGCTGTTCGACCTTGGCGAGCGCCAGCATCTGGTTGGCGAGTTCGGTGGCGCGCGCCACCGTGTGGTCGATCTCCTGCAGCGCCTGAATCGGGCCGACATCGCCACGCAGCGCCGATTGCACCTGCGTCTTCAGCACCGCCAGCGGCGTGCGCAGCTGGTGCGAGGCGTCGCGCACGAAGCGCTTCTGGTGTTCGAGCAAGTGGTCGAGCCGCGCCATCACCTGGTTCGTGGCTTCGAGCAGCGGTACCAGTTCATGCGGCGCGTCCGACGCCCTCAGCGGCGAGAGGTCGTTGGCGTCGCGCGCATTCATGTGCGCGCTCAGCTCGCGCACCGGCCGCGTCGCGCGCTGCACGACGAGCACCACGACCAGCACGATCACCGCCACCAGCGCGGCCTGCCGCCACACGGTGTCGATCAGGATCTGGCGCGCCAGCGTCTGGCGCAGCTCCAGTGTCTCGGCGACCTGGATCGTTGCCATGCCGAAGCCTTCGACATCCGACACCGGCTGCAGCAACACAGCGACGCGCACCGGCTCACCGCGGTAGGTGTCGTCGTAGAAGTCGACCAGCGCCGCGTAGGCGCCCTTGTCGGGGATGCGGCCGTGCCAGGTCGGCAGGTCCGTGTAGCCGGACACGGCCTCACCCTTGAAGCCGGTGACCTTGTAGAACATGCGGCTGCGGTTGTCGGCCTCGAACGGCTCCAGCGCCGAGTACAGCACCGTCGATTGCAGGCGCAGCTGCGCGCCTTCGCCGGTCACGTCGAGCAGCTCGCCGATCGATTTGGCCGAGGCCAGCAGCGTGCGGTCGTAGGCCACGTCGGCCGACTGCAGCGCCTGGCGGTACAGGCTCACGGTGTTGATCGCGACGATCGCCAGCACCGGCAGCAGGATGCCCAGCAGCAGCCGGCTGCGCATCGAGGGGCGGCGGGGTCCGACGATCACCGGGCGGCCCCGAGCAGGTAGCCGAGCCCGCGCAGCGTGACAAGTTCGGCGCCGGTCTCGCCAAGCCGCTTGCGCAGCCGGTACGCGACAACCTTGATCGCCTCGGCCTGTACGGGGTCCTCACCTGGGAACACGAGCTCCGTCAGCCGCTCCTTCGCGACGGCGCGACCGGGCTGCGCGAGCAATGCGCGCAGCAGGGCGGCCTCGCGCGGCGGCAGGTCGAGCACCGCGCCGCGCAGGTAGACCGCGCCGCTCTCTGCATCGGCCCGCAGCCCGCAGAACTCGGGTGTGCTCGCGTCGGCAGTGGCGCGGCGCGCCAGCGCGCGAATGCGGGCCTCGAGTTCGTCCAGGTCGAAGGGCTTGGGCAGGTAGTCGTCGGCGCCGGTGTTGAGGCCGAGGATGCGGTCGCCGACCGCGCCGCGCGCCGTCAGGATCAGCACCGGCGTGGCCAAGCCCTCGGCGCGCGCGGCGGCCAGCACCTGCAAGCCGTCCAGCCCCGGCAGGTTCAGGTCCAGCACGACCACGTCGGGCACGCTGGCGCGCCAGCGGTCGAGCGCGCGCGCTCCGTCGTCGCAGGTCGTGACCTGAATGCCGCGGCGCCGGAACGAGCGCTGCAAGGTGGTCTGCATCGCCAGGTTGTCTTCGACCAGCAGGAGTTTCATGCGGAAGAGTCTGCGGCAACGGCAACGTCGGCCGGCGCGGCGCGCCTCAGCACTTTCCCTAGCGGCGACGACAGCCAATCGACAGCTTGCGACGTGAAGATCAGGCCTTGCAATCGCCATCCTCCAAGGAGACACCCATGCGCCGAGACGCTTTCCTGAAATCCCTCGCGGCACTCGCCGCTGCAGGCGCGCTGCCGCTGCCGGCCGTGGCCGCCGGGGCCAACCTGAAGATGATGCTGCCCGCCAATCCCGGCGGCGGCTGGGACACGACCGGGCGCGCCCTCGGCAAGGCCCTGCAGGACGCTGGCGTGGCCTCATCGGTCAGCTACGACAACAAGGGCGGTGCGGCGGGTGCGATCGGCCTGGCGCAGTTCGTCAACGCCAACAAGGGCGACCCGAATGCGCTGATGACGATGGGCGCGGTGATGCTGGGCGGCATCATCACCGGCAAGCCGCCGGTGTCGCTGAGCCAGGCCACGCCGCTGGCGCGCATCACCAGCGAATACAACGTGTTCGTGCTGCCGGCCGAGTCCAAGCTCAAGACCATGAAGGACGTGGTCGAGCAGATGAAGAAGGACCCGGGCAGCGTGAAGTGGGGCGGCGGCTCGCGCGGCTCCACCGAGCACATCGCCGCGGCGATGCTGGCGCGCGAAGTCTCGATCCGGCCAAGATCAACTACGTCGCGTTCCGCGGCGGCGGCGAAGCGGTGGCCGCGATCCTCGGCGGCAACGTCTCGGTCGGCGGCAGCGGCTACAGCGAGTTCGCCGAGTACATCGGCAGCGGCAAGATGAAGGCGATCGCGGTCACCTCGCCGACGCGCGTCAAGGGCGTGGACGCACCGACGCTGAAGGAGCAGGGCATCGATGTGGTGATCGGCAACTGGCGCGGTGTCTACGGTGCGCCGGCATCACCGCCGACCAGCGCAAGAACCTGATCGACATGATCGTGAAGGCCACCAAGAGCAAGGCCTGGGCCGAGGCCATCGAGAAGAACGGCTGGACGCCCGCCTTGCTCACGGGCGCAGAGTTCGAGAAGTTCGTTGACGACGAGTTCGCGAGCCTGCGCGCGGTGATGGCCAAATCCGGAGTGCTCTAGAGCATGAAGCTGCCGCAGACGCTGGTCGGGGCGGGCACGCTGGCGACCGGGGCGATGCTTGTGATCGGGGCGCTCTCGATCAAGTCCGATGCCGGCTACTCCGGGGTCGGGCCGAACTTCCTCCCGTGGGTCGTGGGCCTCGCACTGCTGGCCTGCGGCGCATTCCTCGTCTATGAAGCGCGCAGCGGCGGCTACCGCGAGATGGAAGAACCCTCTGGCGCTGACAGCGGCCACTGGCGCGGCTTCGCATGGGTGTCGGCCGGCATCCTCGCGAACGCGGCGTTGATCACGACGATCGGCTTCATCCTGAGTTGTGCGCTCTGCTTCGTGCTGGCGGTGCGCGGCTTCAAGTCGGCCGAGGCCCGGTTCGACCTGAATCCGAAGGCCTGGCTGATCGACGCGGCGATCGGCGCGGCCATTGCCGCGCCGGTGTTCTGGATGTTCACGCAATTGCTGGCGATCAACCTGCCCGGCCTGACCTCGACGGGGTGGCTCTGATGGAGACGCTGAACCAGCTGCTGCAAGGCTTCGCGACCGCGGGCACGCCGATCAACCTGCTGTGGTGCCTGCTCGGCTGCACGATCGGCACGGCGGTGGGCGTGTTGCCCGGCATCGGCCCGGCCACGGCCGTGGCCATGCTGCTGCCGATCACGCTGAAGGTGGATCCGACCGCGTCGATGATCTTCTTCGCCGGCATCTACTACGGCGCGATGTACGGCGGCTCGACGACCTCGATCCTGCT
>JBDUAG010000027.1:0-13996 GCA_040004785.1 Burkholderiales bacterium
CGCTCGCCGCGACCGATCCCGCTGGTGCCGGTGCGCACGGTTTCGAGAATGGCGGTCCGGTCGATCGCCTCGAGGAAGGCGTCAAGCTTCCCGGTGTCGCCGGTGAGCTCGATGGTGTAACTCTTTTCGGTGACGTCGATGATGCGGCCGCGGAAGATGTCGGCCATGCGCTTCATCTCTTCGCGCTCCTTGCCGACGGCGCGGACCTTGATCAGCATCAGCTCGCGTTCGGTGAACGCGCCTTCGGTCAGATCGACCACCTTCACGACCTCGATCAGGCGGTTCAGGTGCTTGGTGATCTGCTCGATGACTTCGTCGGAGCCCGCGGTGACGATCGTCATGCGCGAGAGCGAGGCGTCCTCAGTCGTCGCGACCGTCAGGCTTTCGATGTTGTAGCCGCGGGCCGAGAACAATGCGACGACGCGCGACAGCGCGCCCGGCTCGTTCTCGAGCAGCAGTGCAATGATGTGTTTCATGAGGATTGAAGGAGTTGGGGTGCGCTCTTCAGTGCCGCCGGCGGTAACCGACGAACCTTGGCCACACCCGGCCAAAAAGGAGCGATCAGCGAATGATCAGAGGTCTTCGGAGCCGAGCAGCATCTCGCTGATGCCCTTGCCCGCCTGCACCATCGGCCAGACGTTTTCGGTCGGGTCAGTGCGGATGTCGAGAAACACGGTGCGATCCTTCAGCCGGATCGCCTCCCGAAGCGCGCCCTCCACGTCCGACGGCTTCTCGACCTTCAGCCCGACGTGGCCATAGGCCTCGGCGAGCTTGACGAAGTCGGGCAGTGCGTCCATGTAGCTGTGCGAGTAACGGCCGCCGTAATCGATCTGCTGCCACTGCCGCACCATGCCGAGGTAGCGGTTGTTCAGCGAGATGATCTTGACCGGTGTCTTGTACTGCAGACAGGTCGAGAGCTCCTGGATGCACATCTGGATCGAGCCTTCGCCGGTGATGCAGAAGACGTCCGCATCCGGCTTCGCCAATTTGATGCCCATCGCATACGGCAGGCCCACGCCCATCGTGCCAAGGCCGCCGGAGTTGATCCAGCGCCGAGGCTCCTCGAAGCGGTAGTACTGCGCAGCCCACATCTGGTGCTGGCCGACATCGGAGGTGACGTAGGCATCGCTGTCCTTGGTCAGCTCCCAGAGCGTCTGCACGACGTACTGCGGCTTGATGACCTCGGTGCTGTTCTTGAACGCCAGGCAATCGCGCTTGCGCCATTCGTTGATCTGGCCCCACCAGGCCGAGATCGTCGCCGTGTCGGGCTTGGTGTGCGCTTCGCGGATCTGCGCGATCAGCTCCTGCAGCACATCCTTCACATCGCCGACGATCGGAATGTCGACACGCACCCGCTTCGAGATCGACGAAGGGTCGATGTCGACGTGGATGATCTTGCGCTCGACCGAGGCGAAGTGCTTCGGGTTGCCGATCACGCGATCGTCGAAGCGCGCACCCACGGCGAGCAGAACATCGCAGTTCTGCATCGTCATGTTGGCTTCATACGTGCCGTGCATGCCGAGCATGCCGAGGAACTTGGGGTCGCTGGACGGCATCGCGCCCAGGCCCATCAGCGTGTTCGTCACAGGGTAGCCGAGCAGGTTCGCGAGCTCACGCAACTCGGCCTGCGCGTTGCCCAGCACCACGCCGCCGCCGGTGTAGATGTACGGGCGCTTTGCGGCCAGCAGCAGTTGAACCGCCTTGCGGATCTGCCCGCCGTGGCCCTTGCGCACCGGGTTGTACGAGCGCATCTCGACGCGCTCCGGGTAGTAGAACGGCGTCTTTGCCATCGACACATCCTTCGGGATGTCGACGACCACTGGGCCGGGACGGCCGGTGCGCGCGATGTGGAACGCCTTTTTCAGCGTCATCGCGAGTTCGCGCACGTCCTTCACGAGGAAGTTGTGCTTGACGATCGGCCGCGTGATGCCGACGGTGTCGCACTCCTGGAATGCGTCCAGCCCGATCGCCGGCGTCGGCACCTGGCCGGTGATGACCACCATCGGGATCGAGTCCATGTAGGCCGTCGCGATGCCGGTGACGGCGTTGGTCACGCCCGGACCCGAGGTGACCAGCGCGACGCCGACCTCGCCGGTGGCGCGCGCATAGCCGTCGGCCGCGTGCACGGCCGCCTGCTCATGGCGCACCAGCACATGCTCGATGGTCTCTTGCTTGTAGAGCGCGTCGTAGATGTAGAGGACCGCACCGCCCGGGTAGCCCCAGAGGAATCTGACGTTCTCGGCCTGGAGGCACTTGACGAGGATCTCGGAGCCGTTCGGCTCGGGCGGTGGGCTGTGCGGCTGCGCTGAGGCGGCCCGCTTCATTTCGGTGGGGGAGATGTCCATGATCGGAAACCTTTGTGAATTTCTCTGACGAAAAACCATCGGTGCGCCTCTCCTCATCCTTGTGAGATGGGTGTGGTGCCTGAGGGTCGAGTCGCATGGCGCCCCGGTTGGGCGACCCGCACTCGACCAAAACTGTCGTGCAACCTGCGATTATGTCACCGCTTGGGCCCACCGCCGCAGCGCCTGATCCGAAGCCGGCGGCAGTGAGATAATCGCGCCGCCCGATCGCGGGCATCCCTCCTCTTGGCAGCGCTTTTGGCCTCAGAAAAAGAACTCTCCGACTTCCTGAAGAGCGTCGACAAACGCGCCTTCAAACGCGCTCTTTACGCGGTGCGCGACGAAGATGCGGCGCTCGACATCGTGCAGGACACGATGATCCGGCTCTCCGAAAAGTACGCGGATCGCCCGGCCGCGGAACTGCCGCTGTTGTTTCAGCGCATCTTGTCGAACGCGACGATGGACTGGTTTCGACGCCAGAAGGTGCGCAATGCCGTCGTCAAGAACTTCTCGGACTTCGAATCCGCCGGCAGCGACGGGGATTTCGACATTCTTGAAACTTTGGAGGCTCTGGGTGGATCACTTGCTTCCGAAAGCACGGCCGATACCGTCTCCCGGGCGCAGATCCTGCTAGCCATCGAGGCACAGGTGGCTCAATTGCCCGGGCGTCAACGAGAAGCCTTCCTGCTGCGTTACTGGGAGGAACTCGATGTCGCCGAGACCGCTGCTGCGATGGGCTGTTCGGAGGGAAGTGTCAAGACGCATTGCTCACGGGCAGTGCATGCCTTGTCCACTGCCCTGAAGGCAAAGGGAATCACACTATGAACCAGCTCACCCATCCCGCCCTCACCCTCGGCGCCGGCAACGACGGCGCCATGCCGGCCGCTGCCGACGCCCTGCAGACCCGCTTCGCGCTGCGCCTCACCGCGCGCCTGACCGAGCGCTCGCAAGACCTCGGCGCCGACGTGACCGAGCGCCTGCGCTTCGCCCGCGAGAAAGCACTGGAGCGTGCCCGGGTCGTCCGCACCGAAGCCGCCGTCGCTGCGGTGGGTTCGACGCGCTCTGGCGCGGCGATCCTGGGTGGCGGGTCTGGCTGGTGGCTCAAGATCGCTTCGGTGCTGCCAGCGCTCGCGCTGATCGCCGGGCTGGTCATGATCCAGCGCTCGCAAGACAGCTCGCAGGCCGTCGTCGCGGCTGAAGTCGACGCCGCCCTGCTCTCCGACGACCTGCCGCCCAACGCCTACAGCGACGCCGGCTTCGCCGAGTTCCTGAAGTCACCGAACGAGTGAACGGGGCGCGGCCATGACGCCCGAAGCATCCCGCTGGCCTCGAGGCACGAGTCGTGGCGCGCTCGCCGCGGCGATCCTCGTCGTGTGCGTCGGTGCCCTGTGCTGGGCCGCAACAAGCGCTGCCCAAAGCTCGGTGGCCTCGGGTCCGGCGCGCGCCGCGGCCAAGCTCGCCCCCGAGCAAGGCGTGCGCTGGCGGGATCTCAAGCCCGGCCAGCAAGCCGTGCTCAAGCCGCTCGAACGCGAGTGGCCCGGCATCACTGCCGGGCACAAGGACAAGTGGATCGAGTTGTCGGGTGGCTTCTCGAAGCGTCCGGTCGCCGAACAGGAGCGCATTCAGGAACGAATGACCGAGTGGGCTCGGCTGACCACCCAGGAGCGCAGCCAGGCTCGCCTGAACTTCCAGGAGGCAAAGCAGCTCCCGCTGCAAGACCGCAAGGCACGCTGGGACGAATACCAGGCTCTCTCACCCGAGAAGAAGAAGCAGTTGGCCGCGCGGGCTGCGCCGGCTTCCAATCCCGCTGCGCTGAAACCCGCCGCGCCGCGCGGCGACGCCACTCAGGCCAAGTCCAACGTCGTGCCCAACCCTGCCTTGTCTTCATCGCCGAAGGTCATCGCGCCGACCGTCGTCCAGGCGCGCCCCGGCGCCACGACGACGCTAATCACGAAGCGGCCGACGCCACCGTCGCACCAGCAGGCCGGCCTGCCGAAGATCGCGGCCACGCCCGAGTTCGTCAACAAGGCGACGCTCTTGCCGCAGCGCGGCCCGCAGGGAGCGGCAACGCGGTCGGCCGAGGCCCCGGCCTCCGAGCACCCAACCAAGCAATGAGCGCCGCGGCGCTCGCGGGCATCACGCCCAGCCTGAAGCGGCGCATGGCGTCGTTCGTCTATGAAGGGCTTTTGCTGTTCGGCATCGGGCTGATCCCCGGCGCGCTCGGCGCGCTGTTCGTCGCGCTCACCGGGCACCAGCATCCGCTGCAAAGCGACACCGCGTTGCGGGGCATCACCCTGCTCATCTACGCCGTCTACTTCAGCTGGTTCTGGTCGGCGCGCGGACAGACGCTGCCGATGCAGACGTGGCACATTCGCGTCGTCACCGCCCAGGGTGTGCCGCTGAGCCAGCCGCGCGCTCTCATGCGCTTCGTCGCGAGCTGCGCGTGGTTCGCGCCAGCCGCCGCGCTGGCTGCGGTCAATCACTGGACCCGTTGGCAAGGCCTGGCCGCGGTCGGCGTCGGCGTGGTGGCGTACGCGCTGCTCGCGCTGCTGCACCCGCAGCGCCAGTTCTGGCACGACGCGCTGTGCGGCACACGCCTGGTCAACGACGAACCCCGCCCACGCGCGCTGGATAATCCAGCCGCATGACGAATCCGCACAAGGGGCGCACGGGGCTGGACCGCGTGATGCGCGCGACCGGCTACTCGATGGCCGGCCTGATCGCCGCCTACCGCGGCGAGAGCGCGTTCCGGCAGGAGTTCTGGCTTGCCGTGGTGCTGCTGCCGTCGTCGTTTTGGATCGGACGCAACTGGGTCGAGATCGCGCTGCTGGCCGGGGCGGTGTTGCTCGTGCTCATCGTCGAGCTGCTCAATTCCGGACTGGAAGCGGCGATCGACCGGGTCTCGTTCGAGTTCCACGACCTGTCCAAGCGCGCCAAGGACCTCGGCAGCGCCGCCGTGTTTCTGTCACTGCTGCTGTGCACCGGTATCTGGGGGGCTGCGCTGTGGCAGCGTTTCATGATCTGATTGCCCCATGAGCACATTTTCAATCTGCGTCTATTGCGGCTCGCGTCCCGGCGAGCTGCCGGTCTACGCTGATGCCGCGCGCACGATCGGCACCGAGATCGGGCGCCGCGGCTGGCAGCTCGTCTACGGCGGCGGCCGCGCGGGCCTGATGGGCGTGGTCGCCGATGCGGCGCTGGCCGCCGGCGCCGGTGTCGTCGGCGTGATTCCCGAATCGCTGATGGGCCGCGAGCTCGGCCATCGCGGCCTGACCGAGTTGCACGTTGTCCAGACCATGCACGAACGCAAGATGATGATGGCAGTGCGCAGCGACGCGTTCCTCGCGCTGCCCGGCGGCATCGGCACCTTCGAGGAGCTGTTCGAGGTCTGGTCCTGGCGCCAGCTCGGCTACCACGACAAGCCGCTCGGGCTGCTGAACGTGGCCGGCTATTACGACGGCTTGCTCGGCTTCCTCGCGCACAGCCAAGCTCAGGGCTTCATGACCAGCGCGCAAATCGATTTGCTGCACGTCGGCAGCGAGCCATTGCCGCTGCTGCAGCAGCTTGCCGACAAGTCGCCCCCGCGCGACGGCGACTACCGCCGCATCTAGACAGCGTCGTCGTTGGTCTCGCCGGTGCGGATGCGCACCACCTGCTCGACCGCCGTCACGAAGATCTTGCCGTCGCCGATCTTGCCGGTCTTGGCGGCCTTGATGATCGCCTCGACGCAGCGATCGACATCCGCGTCCTTGACGACGACCTCAAGCTTGACCTTCGGAAGGAAATCGACCACGTACTCCGCACCGCGGTACAGCTCGGTGTGACCCTTCTGACGTCCGAAGCCTTTGACTTCGGTCACCGTCAGGCCGGTCACGCCGACCTGGCCGAGTGCCTCGCGCACTTCCTCGAGCTTGAACGGTTTGACAACCGCAGTGATCTGTTTCATGGCCAGCTCCCGCTGAGTTCGATGCGGACTAGTTTACGCGCGGAACTTCGACGTGATGGGATAACGCCAGTCGCGGCCGAACGCGCGGTGCGTGATGCGGATGCCGACCGGCGACTGCCGGCGCTTGTATTCGTTGATCTTGATCAGCTTGGTGACGCGTTCCACATCGGCCGGCGCATAGCCCGCGGCGACGATCTCGTCGATGCCTTGATCGTCTTCCATGTAGCGTTTCAGAATGCCGTCGAGCACCTCGTACGGTGGCAGGCTGTCCTGGTCGGTCTGATCGGCGCGCAGCTCGGCCGACGGCGCGCGCGTGATGATGCGCGTCGGGATCACCTCGATGCCCTGTGCGTTCTTCCACTCGGCAAGCCGGTACACCAGCGTCTTGGCCACGTCCTTGATGACCGCGAAGCCGCCGGCCATGTCGCCGTACAGCGTGCAGTAGCCGGTGGCCATCTCGCTCTTGTTGCCGGTGGTCAGCACGATGGACCCGAACTTGTTCGACAGCGCCATCAGCAGCGTGCCGCGGATACGCGCCTGGATGTTCTCCTCGGTGGCGTCCTCCGCGCGGCCGGCGAACTCCTCGGCCAGGCTGCGCTTGAAGGCCTCGAACATCGGCACGATGCTGATCTCGTCGTAGCGCACGCCGAGGCGCTGCGCCATGTCGCGCGCATCGAACCACGAGATGTCGGCCGTGTACGGCGAAGGCATCATCACGGTGCGCACACGGTCGGCGCCGAGCGCATCGACGGCGACCGCGAGCACGAGCGCCGAATCGATGCCGCCAGAGAGCCCGATGATGATGCCGGGGAAGCCGTTCTTGTTGACGTAGTCACGCACGCCCACCACCAGCGCGGCCCAGGCCTGCGCCTCGATGGACGGCACCTCGGCGATCGTGCCACGCGGCGCCAGCGCATCGAACTCGACCAGCGTGAGCGCGTCCAGAAACATCGGCGCGCGCGCCGCCACCGCGCCGCTGGCGTCGAGCGCGAACGACGCGCCATCGAACACGACCTCGTCCTGCCCACCCGCCATGTGGGCGTACAGCAGCGGCATCGACAGCGCGCGCGCGCGTGCCGCCATGCGCTGTTCGCGCTCGGTCAGCTTGCCCAGATGGAACGGCGACGCGTTGATGACGCACAGCACCTGCGCACCGGCTTCCTTGGCGGCTTGACCGGGCTCCTCGAACCATGCGTCCTCGCAGATGTTCAGCCCGAACCGAATGCCCTGCACCTCGAACACCACGGCGCCCTGGCTGGCATCGCGGCCGGAGGCGAAGTAGCGACGCTCGTCGAACACCTGGTAGTTCGGCAGCTCGCGCTTGCAGTAGGTCGCGAGCACCTTTCCCCCGCTCAGCACCGAGGCCGCGTTGTAGCGCTGCGGCACCGAGACCGAGTTCGACCTAACATCACCTCGCTCACCGAACTGATGCGGATGCCCCACCACCACGAACAGACCCGGCAGATCGGCCAGCGCCCGCGCCGTGTCGAGCAACGCCTCGGCGCAGGCACCCATGAAGGCCGGCCGCAGCAACAGATCCTCCGGCGGGTAGCCACACAGGCCAAGCTCGGGCGTGAGCACGAGGCGCGCACCTTGCGCGTAGGCCTGGCGCGCGGCCTCGACGATGCGTTGGCCGTTGCCGGCCAGGTCGCCAACGGTGGCATTGAGCTGCGCCAGGGCGACGATCACGGGAGCTTGATCTGACATGGGATGTGCATGGACGCGGGAGTGAAATGAAGTCGCCGATCAGTGCGAAAGATTATGTCATTCGGGTCTTCGACGACCCGGCCGCCATCGACGCGGCGGCATGGGATTCGCTGCTCGCCGCCACGCCGAGCCGCACGCCGTTCATGCAGCACGCCTATCTGCTGGCGATGCACCGCTCCGCCAGCGCCGTCGCCGAGACCGGCTGGTTGCCGCAGTTCCTCGCCGTGTTCGATGGCGACACGTTGCTCGCCGCCTGCCCGCTGTACCTGAAGGAGCACTCGTATGGCGAGTACGTGTTCGACTGGGCCTGGGCCGATGCTTACCAGCGCCACGGCCTGAGCTACTACCCGAAGCTGCTGAGTGCGGTGCCGTTCACGCCGGTGCCGGGTCCGCGGCTGATGGCACGCGACGACGCCGCGCGGCGCGTGCTGCTGCGCGCGATGCAGCAGCTCGCGCGCGACGCCGAGCTGTCGTCGGCGCACGTGCTGTTTCTCGACGAGGCCGACTGCGAGGCGGCGCGCATTGAAGGCTGGATGATGCGCAGCACAGTGCAGTTCCACTGGACCCCACCGCCGGATGCGCCATGGTCCGACTTCGCCGCGTTCCTCGCCAGCATGCAGCGTGAGAAGCGCAAGAAGATCCAGCAGGAAAGGCGCCGCGTGGTCGATGCCGGCGTCAGCTTCGCCGAGCTCGAAGGCACGCAGATCACACCGGACGACTGGGACTTCTTCTACCGTTGCTACTGCCAGACCTACCGCGAGCACCGCTCGACACCCTACCTCACGCGCGACTTCTTCACCCGCATGGCCGCGACGATGCCGGCGAACTGGCTGCTCTTCATCGCCTCGAGAGACGGCGAGCGCATCGCCGCCTCGCTCGTCTGCATCGACCCGGTGCGCCGTACCGCCTTCGGTCGCTACTGGGGCGCGCTGGTCCACATCCCGTGCCTCCATTTCGAGGCCTGCTACTACCGGCCGCTCGCCTGGTGCATCGCCAACGGCTACCGGCGCTTCGAAGGCGGCGCGCAGGGCGAGCACAAGATGGCGCGCGGGCTGCTGCCGGTGCAGACCTGGTCGGCGCATTGGCTGGCCCACCCGCAGTTCGCGCAGGCGGTGGGTGACTTCCTGGCGCGCGAGGGCGCGGGTGTCGCCGGCTACATCGACGAGCTGAACGAACGCATGCCGTTCAAGACGACCGCCTGACGGCTCAGGGCTTGAAGTCGCCCGCGTAGGCCGCCGCGAAATCGCCCGGCTTCAGGTATTTGCGCAACGCGGCATTGACTTGCGCCAGCGTCAGTTTCGCGATCGCCGCATCGATCGCGGCCTCGCGCGCGAACGTGATGCCGAGGTACTGGTTCTCGCGCAACGCGCTCGCCAGATTCGCATCCTGCGCGCGGTTCAGCTGCCTGAAGTTCAGCAGGCTGCTGATGCCCTCGCGCAGCTCCTGCGGCGTGAAGCCGCTCTTCAAGGCAGCATTGACCTCCTCGTTGAACGCGGCCTCCACCTTCGCGCGGTTCTGCGGCGCGAAGATCGCGTAGGCCTGCCAGCGCGAGTTCGACTCGAAGCTGCTCCAGTCGACGCCGGTACCGACGCCGTATGACAGCCCTTCGCGTTCGCGAATGCGCTTCCACAGCCGCGCGCTGCCACCACCGCCGAGCAGGTAGTCGGCCATCATCAGCGCCGGAAAGTCCGCGTCCTTGTCGTTCAGCGGCAGGCTCTCGCGCACGAACATGAACGCGTTCTGCTTCTCCGGCGTGCTCAGCAACAGCCGTTCGCCCTTCGCGGGCGCGGCCGGCCGCGGCAGGCGTGTGTACGGCGTGCGCCCGGACCAATCGGCGAACGCCGTCGTCAACGCGGCGCGCACCGCCGCCACGTCGAGATCGCCCACGGCCGCAAACTCTCCGGCGCTGGCGCCGTAGAAGCGGGCATGGAAGTCACGCAGCTTGTCTGGCGTCAGCGCGTTCACGTCCTCGATCATCTCTTCGACCGTGCGCTCGTGGCGCAAGTCGCCGCGCGGATACGGATTGCCGAGCCGCCCGAGCGCGTTGGTGGCCACGAACTGCGGCTCCTTGCGCCGCTTCTCGATCGCGGTCAGGGTCTGGCGCTTGACCTCGTCGAAGGCTTCAGGGGTCAGTGCCGGGTGGCGCAGCAGATCGCCGACCAGCGCGATCGCCGCAGCCAGGTGCTCGCGCCGCGAGTTGAGCGTGATCGAGACGTAGTTGCCGAAGCCGGTGATCTGTGCGTCGGTCTTCAGCGCGTCGAGACGATCCTGCACCTGCTGGCGCGACAGCGTCGTGGTGCCCATGTCGAGCATCGCTGCCACGACCTGCCCGGTTTCGCCGAGCCCCTGCGTCGTCGTCGCATCGCCAAATCGCAGCACCATCACCGCGGTGACCGCACCGCCGCGCGTGCCCTTGGGCAGTAGCGCGACCTTCAGGCCGCCGACACCAAACGCCTGCGTGCGCGCATCGATGTTCGCGGTGGTCGCTTCGAAGGCCTCGACCTTGCCCGCTGCAACCGCTGGCTTGAACTCCTTCATCGCCTGCTCGATGTCGATCAGCGCCGGCGCCGGCGCGCGCTGCGGCTTCTCGGTCGGCAAGTAGATGGCGAGCGTGCGGTTGTCGGGCACGAGGTAGGCTTCGGCGACGCGCTGCACATCGGCGAGCGTGGCCGCGCGCACACGGTCGCGCATCAGGAAGAACATGCGCCAGTCGCCTTGCGCGATCGATTCTGACAGCGCCAGGCCGATCGCCTCCGGGCTGGTGAAGGTCTGGTCCCATTCGTTTGCCCACTTGACCTTGGCGCGCTGCAGCTCGTCGGCCGTGATCGGCTCGGCCTTCAGCGACTCGACGGCGGCGAGCAGTTCGCTGCGCGCCTTGTCGACGTCCTGCCCGGGCGCCAGCCCGGCGCCGGCGATGAAGAGGCCGGGGTCGTGCAGGCCGAAGCCGAAGGCATAGGTTTCTGCGGCGAGCTGCTTGTCGGTCAGGCGCTTGTGCAGGCGGCCCGACGGCGTGTCGCCGAGGATCATGCGCAGCAACTCGACCGCCGCGTAGTCCGGCGCGGCGCCGGCCGGCACATGGTAGCCGGCGTAGATCACCGGCGCGCCGCCGATGCGGCGCAAGGTCACGCTGCGTTCGCCGTCCTGCGCCGGGTCGATCGTGTACAGCACCGGCAGCTTGCGTGTCGGCTTCCTGATCGCACCGAACGATTGTGCGATCCACGCCAGCACACGTGCCTCGTCGAGCTTGCCAGAAACGACCAGCGTCGCGTTGTCCGGCTGGTAATACAGGTGATAGAAGGCCTGCAGGCGCGGGGTGTCGACGTTCTCGACATCTGCGCGCGCGCCGATCGTGTTGTGGCCGTAGTTGTGCCAGTCGTACATCAGCGCGACCGTGCGTTGCAGCAGGATGCGGTCGGGGCTGTTCTCGCCGCTCTCCATCTCGTTTCGCACCACCGTCATCTCGGTGTCGAGGGCCTTGCGCGCCACATAGCTGTTGACCATCGCGTCGGCCAGCCAGCCGATGTACCACTTCAGGTTGTCATCGTTGACGGCGAGCACCGCGGAGTAGTTGGTGCGGTCGTAAGACGTGCTGCCGTTGGCCTCGAGGCCGCGCTTCTGGAACTCCGTCCAGACGGTCGGGTTCTTCGGCGTGCCCTTGAACATCATGTGTTCGAGCAGGTGCGCCATGCCGGTCTCGCCGTAGTTCTCGTGGCGCGAGCCGACGCGGTAGGTCAGGTTGACCGTGGTCGTCGGCTTCGAGTCATCGGCAATCAGCAGCAGCTGCAAGCCGTTGGGCAGCCGGTACTCGTCGGCGCCCTCGACCGAGGTGACGGCGCGCATGCCACCCGGCAAGGTCTGGGAAAACGCGGGTGCTGCAACGAAGGCCAGTGAGGTGGCGAGCAGGCAGGCGGTGGTGATCGAACGCAGCGGTAGGTGCATGAATGAGGCGGCTCGGCGGGGTCAGAAGGATCGATTACGACTGCTTGGTCGCAGCTTGGTTCCGGTAGGCGGCGATGCCGTCGAGGATCTCCTTCTTCGCCGACTCCGGCCCCTCCCAGCCCTGCACCTTGACCCACTTGCCCTCTTCGAGATCCTTGTAGTGCTCGAAGAAGTGCTGGATCGCCTTCAGCCGCATCTGGTTGATGTCCTCGGGCTTTTGCCAGTGGGTGTAGATCGGCAGGATCTTGTCGATCGGCACGGCCAGCACCTTGGCATCGCCACCGGCCTCGTCCTCCATCAGCAGCACGCCGATGGGGCGGCAGGTCACGACGACACCGGGCGTCAGCGCGAACGGCGTGATCACCAGCACATCGACCGGGTCGCCGTCGTCCGACAGCGTCTGCGGGATGTAGCCGTAATTGCACGGGTAGTGCATCGCGGTTGTCATGAAGCGGTCAACGAACAGTGCGCCACTCGCCTTGTCGACCTCGTACTTGATCGGGTCGGCATTCATCGGAATCTCGATGATGACGTTGAACTCATCCGGCGCCTTGGCGCCAGGGGTGACTTTTTGCAGGCTCATGGATACTCTCGGGTGCGCGGGGAATCCCTGATTTTATGCGCAGTGGTACGCTGGAAAACACCATGCCGGGCGCCGGAGCCGCGCCCGTAGCATGCCCGGTGCCGAAAATCATCCCTGAACACATAACTCGTCGAGAAAGGACACCCCCTTGATCACCACATCGATGGCGCTCTACTTCGCGCTGGCCTGCGGTCTCGCCGCAGTCATCTACGGCTTCGTGCAGCGAAGCTGGATCCTCAGCCAGGACGCGGGCAATGCGCGCATGCAGGAGATCGCAGGGGCGATCCAGCAAGGGGCCGCCGCCTACCTGGCGCGGCAGTACAAGACGATCGGTCTGGTGGGGGTCGTGCTGGCGATCCTGATCGGGCTGTTCCTCGACATGACCTCGGCGATCGGCTTCGTGCTCGGTGCGGTGCTGTCAGGCGCCTGCGGCTTCATCGGCATGAACGTGTCGGTCAAGGCCAACGTGCGCACCGCGCAGGCTGCGACCAAGGGCATCGGCCCGGCGCTCGACGTGGCCTTCAAGGGCGGTGCGATCACCGGCATGCTGGTGGTCGGCCTGGGCCTGCTGGGCGTGGCGCTGTTCTTCATGTTCCTGACCGGCAGCGGCGCGAACGTCACCAGCGCGACGCTCAAGCCGATGCTCGGCTTCGCGTTCGGCGCCTCGCTGATCTCGATCTTCGCGCGGCTCGGTGGCGGCATCTTCACCAAGGGCGCCGACGTGGGCGCCGATCTGGTCGGCAAGGTCGAAGCCGGCATCCCTGAGGACGACCCGCGAAACCCCGCAGTGATCGCCGACAACGTCGGTGACAACGTCGGCGACTGTGCCGGCATGGCCGCCGACTTGTTCGAGACCTACGCCGTCACGCTGATCGCGACGATGGCGCTGGGCGCGCTCGTGATCAAGGGCGGAGCGACCGTGTCCGCGGTGATCTACCCGCTGATGCTGGGCGGCGTCTCGATCATCGCTTCGATCATCGGCTGCTACTTCGTGAAGGCCTCGCCCGGCATGAAGAACGTGATGCCCGCGCTGTACAAGGGGCTGGCCGTCGCGGGCGTGCTGTCGTTGATCGCGTTCTACTTCGTCACCACCAACGTGATGCCGGCCGACGCACTCGGTGCCGGCACGCACATGAAGCTGTTCGGCACCTGCGCCGTCGGCCTGGTGCTGACGGCCGCGCTGGTCTGGATCACCGAGTTCTACACCGGCACTCAGTACGGCCCGGTGCAGCACATCGCGCAGGCCTCGACCACCGGCCACGGCACCAACATCATCGCCGGCCTGGGCGTCTCGATGCGCTCGACCGCGTGGCCGGTGCTGTTCGTGTGCGCCGGCATCCTCGTGTCGTACTGGCTCGCCGGCCTGTATGGCATCGCGATCGCCGCGACCTCGATGCTGAGCATGGCCGGCATCGTCGTCGCCCTCGACGCTTACGGCCCGATCACCGACAACGCCGGCGGCATCGCCGAGATGGCCGA
>JBDUAG010000406.1:0-4127 GCA_040004785.1 Burkholderiales bacterium
CGAGAATCCGGTCGTGGACGCGCTCGAGCAAGCCGTTGCTGGCGGCATCATAAGCCCGATTCAGCGCCTGCTCGAAGGCGTAGGCATCCGACGACCCGTGCGCCTTGAATACCAGCCCGCGCAGCCCCAGCAGCGCCCCGCCGCTGTATCGGCGGTGGTCGAGCCGGGCGCGGAAATGCTTCAGCACCGGCATCGCCATCAACGCGGCGAACTTGGTCAGCGGGCTGCGGCTGAACTCTTCCTTCATCACGCTGACGAACATCGCGGCGGCGCCCTCGGCCGTCTTGAGCGCGACATTGCCGACGAAGCCGTCGCAGACGACGATGTCGCTCGTGCCCTTGAAGATGTCGTTGCCTTCGACGTTGCCGTAGAAGTTCAGGTGGCCGGCATCCGATGCGCGGCGCAGCAGCTCGCCGGCCTGCTTGATCACCTCGCTGCCCTTGATCTCTTCTTCGCCGATGTTGAGCAGGCCGACGGAGGGGTTCTCCTTGCCATCGACTGCCGCGACCAGCGCGCTGCCCATCACGGCGAACTGCAAGAGGTGATCGGCGGTGCAGTCGACGTTCGCGCCGAGATCAAGCACGGTGGTGTAGCGGCCGAGCTGGTTCGGCATCACCGCGGCAATGGCCGGGCGATCGATGCCTTCGAGCGTCTTGAGCACGTAGCGCGAGACCGCCATCAGCGCGCCGGTGTTGCCGGCCGAGACACAGGCCTGCGCCAGCGAGTGGCCTTCGGCGTCGGGCTTGACCTGGTTGAGCGCGACGCGCAGTGACGAGTCGCGTTTGCGGCGCAGCGCCACTTCAATCGGGTCGTCCATCTCGACGACTTCGGTGGCGTTCACGACCTGGCAGCGCGGCCAGCTCGCGGCCTCGGCGAGCGCTTCGGCGCGGCCGACGAGGATCACTTCAGCCAGCGGGTGCGCGGCCAGGAACGCACGGCAGGCCGGCAGCGTGACCGACGGACCATGGTCGCCGCCCATGCAATCGACGGCGAGACGAAACACGCCGTTCTTCATGTGCAAACGACGGAAACGCCTTAAGCGTCGGCCTTGGTCTTGAGCACCTTGCGTCCACGATAGAAGCCGGTCGGGCTGATGTGGTGACGCAGGTGGTTTTCGCCGGTGGTCGGCTCGATCGCGGTGCCCGGGGTGTTCAGGGCATTGTGCGAGCGGTGCATGCCACGCTTCGAGGGGGATTTCTTGTTCTGTTGAACGGCCATGGGGTTCTCCTTGCTTTCCAAACTAACTGGGCGCCGGAAACTCCACGCCTGCGGGAAAGCCCAAGATTCTAGCATGGCCGAATTGGCCCGGCGTGTCAGTTCAGATTCGTGCGCTTCAGGGCTGCCAGCGCGGCAAACGGGTTCGGCGGCTCGTCTGCGACCTCCTCATCGGCCGGTGCCACGAGCGGCTCCGGGCAGACCTCATGGCGCGGCACGATCGGCATCGCCAGCAGCAGCTCGTCCTCGATCAGCTCGCGCAGGTCGAGCGCGCGGGTGATGGCGAGTACGTCGTCCTCGCTATCGGCATCGAGTTGGGCAGCGGCGTCCTCGCCGTGCACGAACAGGAACAGGCGCGACATCTGCAGTGGCACGGTGACCGGCTTCAGGCAGCGCTGGCATTCGAGCGACACGTGCGTGGTCGCCTCCAGATGCAGCCAGATTTGCGCGTCGCCACCGCGCAGCTGGCGCTGTTCGCCGCGCGCGCTCCAGCGCACTTCGTCGGCGTCGGTCACCGGCGCGCCGGGCACCGCGGAATCGGCGATGCGGTCGAAGTTGGCCAGTGGCCAGCGCCCTTCCAGCGCGCCCGCCTCCTTGGCGAAGGCGACCACGTCAAGCCGGAAGGGATCGAATTCACGCGCTGTCATGCGAGCAGTGTAAATCGCGATGGGACAATCGAAAGATGAACACCCGACCACCATTGATCCTGGGTTCGACCTCGCGCTACCGGCGCGAATTGCTGGAGCGGCTGCGGCTGCCGTTCGAGGTGCACGCGCCTGACGTGGACGAAACGCCGCGCCCCGGCGAGGCCCCGGCGGCCCTGGCCCAGCGTCTGGCGCTGGCCAAGGCGCACGCCGTGGCGGCGGCGCATCCGGACGCCGTCGTGATCGGCTCGGACCAGGTCGCCGACCTCGACGGCGTGCCCATCGGCAAGCCCGGCAGCCACGCGCGTGCGGTCGAGCAGCTGCGCGCGATGCGCGGCCGCAGCGTCGTGTTCCAGACCGCAGTGGCGGTGGTGCGTGCGTCCGCCGGCCATGTGGGCACGGCGCTGGCGCCGGTCACGGTGCGCTTCCGCCAGCTGTCGGACGATGAGATCGAGCACTACCTGCGCACCGAGCAACCCTATGACTGCGCCGGCAGCGCCAAGTGCGAAACGCTGGGCATCGCGCTGCTCGACGCCATCGATTCGGACGACCCAACCGCCCTCGTCGGCCTGCCGCTGATTCGCACCTGCGCGCTGCTGCGCGCCGCCGGCCTCGACCCGCTGCGACCAGGGCCATGACCACACCGCGCGGCTCGCTCATTCTGGTGCCCAACACGTTGGATTTCGGAATCGCCGCCACTGCCTCCGAGGCCCCCGACGTGCAGGACGTGCTGCCGATGTCGGTGATCCGCACGGCGGCGCGGCTGACGCACTGGGTTGCGGAGAACGCGAAGACGACGCGCGCGTTCCTGAAGCGCATCGATGCCGTCGTGACGCTTGCGCAGCCGGTGCAGAACCTCGCCATCGTCGAGCTGCCGCGCCCGCAAAAAGGTGCGCGCGGCGCGCCGACCACGGATCTGAGCGGCCTGCTCGAACCGGCACTGCAAGGCAACGACATCGGCCTGATCTCCGAAGCCGGTCTGCCCGCCGTCGCCGACCCCGGCGCGGCGCTGGTGCAAGCGGCGCACATGGCCGGCATCAACGTGATCGCCCTGCCCGGCCCGAGCTCGCTGCTGCTCGCGCTCGCGGCCAGCGGGCTGAACGGCCAGAGCTTCGCGTTCGTCGGCTACCTGCCGGTGGACGCGGCCGAGCGCGGCGCGCGCGTTCGCGAACTCGAGGCGCTGTCACGCCGAGCGCACCAGACCCAGCTGATGATCGAAACACCCTACCGCAACGAGGCCCTGCTGGGTGCGCTGCTCGCGCACCTGCAGCCGGCGACGCGGGTGTCGGTGAGTTGCGGCCTGACGATGGCGAAGGGGTTCACCCGCACCGACAGCGTCCAAGGCTGGAAGACCCGGCCGACCGCACTGCCCGCCGATGTGCCGGCGGTGTTCTCGCTGCTCGCGCGGTGATCAGGTTTCGGCGGTTTCCGGTAGCTTGGCGCCGAACAGCGCGGCCACGCGTTTCTTCGGCTTGATGTTCGGCGACATGCCGCGTGGCGTGGCCGGCGCCTTGCTCTCCCACGCCGGCTCGCCGGTGGCCGCACTCGCTTCGTAGGGCTTGTCGAAGAACGGATCGCTGGGCGCGCGCGGTGACGCCGCGTAGCTCGAACTGCGCGCAGGCGCAGCCGGCCGCTCGCTGCGCGGCTCTTCGTCGTGACGCGCCCGATCACGGTATTGGCGCGGCGGCGGCGCATCGTCGAGCTCCAGCGGCTCGAGCTCGATCTTCTTCTTGATCAACTTCTCGATATCGGCCACCAGCCGCGTATCGCTCGAGGACACCAGCGTCACCGCCAGCCCCGATGCGCCCGCGCGCCCAGTTCGTCCGATGCGGTGAACGTAGTCTTCGGCGTTGAAGGGCACGTCGAAGTTGAAGACCGCCGGCAAGTCGGCGATGTCGAGCCCGCGAGCGGCCACGTCGGTGGCGACCAGCACGTCGACCTCGCCGCGCTTGAAGGCTTCGAGCGCCTTCAGCCGCTCGTCCTGCGACTTGTCGCCGTGCAGCGCGTTCGTGCGCAGGCCGTCACGCTCGAACGAGCGCGCCAGACGCGCGCAGCCGAGCTTGGAGTTGACGAACACCAGCGCCTGCGTGAGCGCGCGATCCTTGATCAGCTTCATCACCGCGTTGCGCTTGTCATCGGTGGCGACGCTGTAGAAACGCTGCTCGACGTTGGTCGCCGTCGCATTCGGCCGCGCCACCTCGACCAGGATCGGATCCTGCAGATAGCTCTCGGCCAGGCGCTTGATCTCGGGCGAGAACGTGGCCGAGA
>JBDUAG010000407.1:0-4125 GCA_040004785.1 Burkholderiales bacterium
TCGACGTCGGCTCCCTTCTCGGCGAGTTCGGCAAGTGCCATAGTGGCGGTGGTCATCGTGTGTTCCTTCAGATCAAGGTGGATGGATCGCACCTCAACCTTATCCGGGCTCACGATGGCCACCCCGATCGGGACGGCCGCCACTGCGCGGCAAGCCGCTTCGGGCTACGCCCTCTGCGTCTCGCCGCGCAGCGAAAGACTTACACCACCTCCTGGGACATCAACAACGTTGGAGGCGGGGCAAGCGCGCTTCGGCGCAACACGCGGCCAGTCGCAGCCACTTCGTCGATGTCGGCGATCTGCCCCCCCTTCCCAGCTTCAGCCACGTCGCCAATTTCGCCGGTGGCGCTGGTGCAGCGGTGCAGCGGTGCAGCTACTCTTGATGCCCGATGGGACGCGGGCCTGTGGGATGGCGGGGTGGCCCATTGCAACGACGCTGCGATGTGTTTGCCGCGCGGGCTTGCGCGTTAGGGGGGTGGGTGAGCCGCTACGGCAACGGCTTTGGCACTGCGCGCCTTACGGCAACAGTACGGCAACCGAGTTGGCCCAGAAAGCAAAAAGGTCAGCAGGCGCTAACCTGCTGACCTTTGCATTTCTTGGCTCCCCGACCTGGGCTCGAACCAGGGACCTACGGATTAACAGTCCGGCGCTCTACCAACTGAGCTATCGAGGAACAGCCTCGAATTATAGCCAGCTTTCCGGGCCGCCCTCAGAGATCGACCTGCGCGGAGACGCGCAACGTGCGTGGGGCGAGCGGGTACAGGTACACGTGGCTGAACTCGTAGGGGGATTCGCGCCAGGCGCGCTTGTCGAACAGGTTGTCGATGCCGGCGCGCCAGGTCCATTGCGCGCCCGCCAGCTTCTTCTCGTAACGCAACGCCGCATCCACGGTCGTGAAACCGGAGATGCGCGCGCTGTTGTCGGGCAGCACCATGCGCTTGCCCTCGCGTTGCAGCGAGGCTTGCAGATTCAGGCCGGGCACGGCGCCCACGTCGTAGCCCGCCTGCAGCTTGAGCGTGAGCGCGGGGACGTTGGTGGGCTGCAGCCCGTTGATCGTCGGATCGGCGCTGCCTTCGCGCCGCGCCTTCAGCCATTGGGTGCCGCCGCGCAGCGTCCAGGCGCCCTGGTGCCAGGCGCCCGTGGCTTCGAGGCCGCGGTGGTGCTTGGTGCCGTCCATTTGCGTGGTGCAGCTGTTGGCCACGTCGCAGGCGCCGAAGTCGGCCACCACCGGCTGCTGGATGTCGAAGGCCGTCAGCGCCCACTCGAAGGCCTCGCTCGCGCCCTTGACGCCGATCTCGGCCTGGCGGCTCGTCGACGTGAAGACCTCGTTGGCATTGGTGTAGCGGTCGCGGTTCGGCGCGACGCTCGACTCCACGCCGCGGCCCCAGCTGGCATAGACCAGCTGGTCGGGTGCGAAGGCGTAGCTGAGGGCCAACCAGGGCGTCGAGAACGACTTCGCGTAGCTCGTCGGCTGCGTGTCGTCGGTGCGGATGCTGGCGCGGTCCAGGCGCGTGTGGCGCAGCCCGAGCCACGCGGTGAGACGCTCGCTGAGGGCAACGGCATCGCGCACGTACAGCTCGGTGGAGCGCTCGTCGCGATTTGTGTTTTGGTCGCTCAGTGACGCGTCGGGGGGGGTGAACAGTGTGCCCTCGATGTTGCCCGTTCCGACGTAGTTGAAGGCCTGCTGCTGAAAGCGGTTGCGCACGCGGGTCAGGAGCACGCCGGTCGTCAGCGCGTGGCTCACGGGGCCGGTCGCCAGCTTGCCTTGGAACGACAGGTCGAGATCGTCGCTGCGGCGCCTCTCGTTCTCACTGCGGAAATCGTAGAGGTCGTAGGTGCCGTTGGGGCCGTATCGATCGCAGTAGAACTCGCCGGTGAAGCTGCTGTTCGCGTTGCAGTCCAAGCCGAACGGAAACGCGACCCGATCGTCGGTGCGAAGGCGTTGCGTCGCCGCGTGGGCGATGAATTTCCAGTCGTTGCCCAACTTCTGCTGAAGGCGCAGCGACGCGGTGGTGGCGTCGAAAACCACTGGCAGCGACCACGGCTGGTTGTTCAGGCTCAGGCGCGGGTCGCCGGGCGCGGGCACGCTGTTGCCGAGCATGCTGAAGCCGGGCTGGCTGGGTTGCGAGCGGTGGCTCCATTCGGCTTCGGCCTCGAGCAGCGTGTCGGGGCTGATGCGCCAGTCGGCGGCGAGGGCGGCGAGCTGACGCTCGCCCTTGCTGTTTCGAACCATCGGGTCAAGGTGCGCGGCCGCGGCGTTCAATCGCACACCGAAGGCCTGGTCGGTGCCGAAGCGCTGGCTCAGGTCGATCGCGCCGACCACGGTGCCCGGCTGGCGCCATTCGAGGCGGGCGGATCGCAGCGGTGTGTCGAGCGGCCGCTTGACGACGTAGTTGACGACGCCACCGGGCGCGCTGGTGCCGGACTGCAGGCCGCTCGTGCCCTTGAGGATCTCGATGCGCGCCTTGTTGTCGAGCGGGATGGAGGTTTCGGCGTTGATCGGCAGGCCGTCGCGCCGGTAGTTGAAGCGGTTGTCGAGGACGTAGCCGCGCACGCTGAGGAAGTCGTAGTAGCCCTCGCTGTTGTAGGCATCGCCGATCGCCGGGTCGATGCCGACCAGATCGGACAGACGCTGTGCGCCGAGGTCGCGCAGCTGCTCGCTGCTGAAGACGCTGGCTTGCAGTGGCGTCTTCGAGAGCGGGATGTCACCCCACCCGCTGACCGTGGCTGCCGGCACGGCGCGGCCGGTGACGGTGACGGCGTCGAGCTGGGTGGACGCGGTGGGCGGCGAGGTCTGCGCCACGGCGTGTGCCGCGACCAGCCCTGCGGCGGCAGCAAGTGACGAGCGTTTGAATATCGAATAGCGAGCCATCGTGGTTCCGTTTGCGATGGCAGGTCGGCGGACCCATTGCGCCGCGAGAACCGCGGCTGTGGGTCATGCTTCCCTGCGCGAGGATTACCTCAATCAGGTTCAAAGGGACTTTCTCAGTCGAGCTTCTGTCGAAGCCCAACACCCCTAGCGATTGCTGCGCGGGCAAGCCGTTCAGCGAGGTGGATTATGACCCAGGCGTGGGCTCTGACGCGACACCCAGCGCGCGATGCAGGCGAGGGCTGGTGGTCGTGTACTCCAGGTGCAACGGCCGCTCCGGAAACACATGTGCCGCGGCGCCGAACGCCGCCAGTGCGGCCTCATGGAAGCCGCACAGAATCAGTTTCTTCTTGCCCGGGTAGGTGTTCACGTCGCCGACCGCGAAGATGCCCGGCGTGCTGGTCTGAAAGCTCGCCGTATCGACGATGACCTGCTTGCGTTCGAGCGCCAGCCCCCAGTCTGCGATCGGACCGAGCTTGGGGCTCAAGCCGGTGAGGACGATCAGCGCATCGAGCGGCAGCGCGGGCTGCGCGCCATCCGCCGCGGCGACGTGCAGGGCGGTCAGGCGGCCATCGGTTTGCGCGATGGCGGTGGGCTGCGCGGCGATGAATTGCAGCCGGTTCGCCGAGCGCAGTTGCCGCACTCGCTCGATCGTCGCCGGTGCGGCCTTGAACTCGTCGCGGCGGTGCATCAGCGTGACCTGCGCCTGCTGCTGCACGAGGCCGAGGGCGCATTCGAGGGCGGTGTCGCCATCGCCGATCACGACCACGCGTCGATGGGCGAAGGCACCCGGGTCGGGCGCGCTGTAGAACAGCTGGGTGCCCTCGAATGCACCGAGGCCATCGATCTTCAGCCGCCGCGGCTGGAACGAGCCGACGCCGCCGGCGATCACGATGGTCTTCGCGAGCAGCTGCGTGCCTGCAGAAGTCTCGATGCGGAAACGCCCGTCGTTCTGACGCTCGACGACGTTCACCTGCTGGCCCAGATGAAACCCGGCCTTGAACGGTGCGATCTGAGCCAGCAGCCGCGCGATCAGCTCGCGCCCGGTGCAGACCTGCGTGGCGGGGATGTCGTAGATCGGCTTGTCGGCGTAGAGCTCGATGCACTGGCCGCCCGGTTCGGGCAGCGCGTCGATCACCTGGGCATGGATACCGAGCAGGCCGAGCTCGAAGACCTGGAACAGGCCGACCGGGCCGGCACCGATGACAACGGCATCGGTCTCGATCACGGCTACTTGATCAGCTCGCCGAGCTTGCC
>JBDUAG010000408.1:0-4111 GCA_040004785.1 Burkholderiales bacterium
CAACGGCCATGGCCGCCGACAAAGAGATCGCGGTCATCGTCAAGACCGCCAACTCGGACTTCTGGCAGAACGTGAAGAAGGGCTCGAGCGCTGCGGCGGCCGAGCTCAAGGGCTACACCGCCAGCTTCCAAGGTGCGGCGTCGGACACCGACCTCGCAGGCCAGGTCGCGCTGGTCGAGAACGCGGTGAACCGCAAGGTCGCTGCGATCGTGCTCGCGCCCTCCGATCCCGATGCGCTGATCCCGGCGATGAAGAAGGCCTGGGAGGCGAAGATCCCGGTGATCCTGATCGACTCGGCCGCCGGGGACAGCGGCAAGAACTACTACCAGTCCTTTTTGGCGACCGACAACCAGAAGGCCGGCGAGCTTTGCGCCCAGGCCCTCATCGACAAGGTCGGCACGACCGGCAAGATCGCGATCATGTCGTACACCGCGGGCTCGGGCTCGGAGATCGGCCGTGTCGGCGGCTTCAGGAAGTACATCGAGACGCACTCCAAGCTGCAGATCGTCGGGCCGTTCTATTCGAACTCGCAGATGGGCACGGCACTGAACCAGACGACCGACGCGCTCGCTGCCAACGCGGACCTGAAAGGCATGTTCGGCGCCAACGAACCTACCGCCATCGGCATGGGGCGCGCACTGGTGCAATCCGGCAAGGCCGGCAAGGTGGTCGCGATCGGCTTCGACGGCAACGGCGACCTGCAGGGCTTCATCAAGGACGGAACGCTCGAAGCGATCGCCGTGCAGAGCGCCTACCAGATGGGCGCCCTGGGCGTGCAGACCGCGGTCGAGCTGGTGCAGGGCAAGACGGTGCCGAAGTTCCGCGACACCGGCGTTCTGATGGTCACCAAGAAGAACATCGACACGGCCGAGGCCAAGAACGTTCTGTACTGAACCGACTGAAAGTCTGCGCCCCGTCAGCCGCACGCGGGTGACGGGGCGGACCTGCATGCTGCACCTCACGCCATCATGAAGATCACCGACAAACGCACGCTGCCGCGCGGCGGCTTGAGCGTGCCCATGTTCGGGCTCGGCGGCGCGCAGCTGGGCGGGCTGTACCGCGCGATGTCCGATGGCGCGGCATCGGCGCTGGTCGATGCCGCGTGGAATCTTGGCGTCCGGCATTTCGACACCGCGCCGTACTACGGCTACACGCGCTCCGAGCGTCGTCTCGGTGCCGCACTCGGGCCGCGGCCGCGCGACGAATTCATCCTCAGCACCAAGGTTGGCCGCTTGTTCCGGCCCGACGCCTCGGTGCGGCCCGACGACGATGGCTGGACGGACCCGTTGCCGTTCCGCCCTCGCTACGACTACTCGCACGACGGCGTGATGCGTTCGATCGACGACAGCCTGCAAAGGCTCGGCATCGCGCAGGTGGACCTGCTCTATGTGCACGACATCGGCACCGTGACCCACGGCGAACGCCACGATGTCCACTGGAATCAGTTGACGCGCGGCGGCGGCTTTCGCGCGCTCGAGGCCCTGCGCCGCAGCGGCGTCACGCGTGCCGTCGGGCTGGGTGTGAACGAGTGGCAGGTCGCGCACGCCAGCATGCGCGAGTTCGACCTGGACTGCACGATGCTGGCCGGGCGCTATACGCTGCTCGAACAGGCGGCACTGTCGCCGCTGCTGGACGAGTGCCTGGCGCGCGGCAATGCCATCGTTGCCGCCGGGCCATTCAACTCTGGCGTGCTGGCGGGCGGCAGCAGTTTCAACTACGCCGCGGCACCGCCCCATGTGATCGAGCGCGTGCGCGCGCTGGAGACGGTGTGCCGCGAGTTCGACGTGTCGCTGCCGGCTGCGGCACTGCAGTTCCCGCTCGCCCACCCGGCGGTGGTGTCCTGCGTCGCGGGTGCCCACGACGAGGCCGAGCTTGCCCAGAACATCGGCTGGTTCGAGAGTCCCATCCCGCCTGCATTCTGGAATGCGTTGCACCAGCGCGGCCTCATCGACGGCCGCGCGCCGCTGCCGGCGCCGTGAGCTCGCTGGGCTGCCCAGGATGAACTCCAGAATGCGCCGCATGAACGTCGTCGAATGAGCGCCGCGATGTACATCGACGCTCACCATCATTTCTGGCGCCTCGCCGATCGGAAAGGGGAATGGCCGCCCGCGTCGCTCGCGCCGCTGCACCGCGATTTCGCTCCGGACGACCTGCTGCCTGCACTGCAAGGCTGCGGCATCGGCGGTACCGTGCTCGTGCAGTCTTTGCCGACGCTGCAGGACACTGCATTCCTGCTTGATCTGGCCGCGCGCCACGCGTTCGTCCTCGGCGTCGTCGGCTGGGTCGACATGAAGGCTTCCGATGCCGCCGCGCACATCACCGCTCTCGCGCGCCACCGCGTGCTGAAGGGCTTGCGCCCCATGCTGCAGGACCTGCCGGATGATGACTGGATCGACGATGCCGCGCTCGACCCGGCAGTGCACGCGATGCTGGCGCATGGCCTCTGCTTCGACGCGCTGGTGCGGCCGCGCCAGCTGCGCGCGCTATTGAACTTCGCGCAGCGACACCCGCTTCTGCCCATCGTCATCGATCACGCCGCGAAACCCCAGATCGCAGGCGCGGCGTGGCAGCAGCCCTGGCAGCGCGACATCGCGGCACTCGCCGCATTGCCCAATGTGAGCTGCAAGCTGTCGGGCCTGCTGACCGAGGCTGGCGATGCCCCGAATGACGCCACGCTGCAACCGGCGGTCGTCCACCTGTTCGAGACCTTCGGCGCCGAGCGGCTGATGTGGGGAAGTGACTGGCCGGTGCTGAAGCTGGCCGGCGAGTACGCCGACTGGTTCGCCATGGCGCAGCGCCTGTGCAGTGCTCGCCTTGGCTTCGACGCCGCCGCCCTGAACGCGGTCTTCGGCGGCAACGCGTGCCGCTTCTACAAATTGCACTGAGGCTGGAGAACTGCATGCAGCGAATGGGAATGGTCATCGGCATCGCGCCCGGGCACATCGCCGAATACAAGCGCCTGCACGCCGACGTGTGGCCGGGCGTGCTGCAGCGCCTGCGCCTGTCGCGCGTCGAGAACTACTCGATCTTCCTGCGCGAACCCGAAAACCTGCTGTTCGGGTACTGGGAGTACCACGGCAGCGACTTCGCCGCCGACATGGCTGCCATCGCCGCCGACGCCGACACGCAGCGCTGGTGGCACCTCTGCGGGCCGTGCCAGGTGCCCTTCGCGACGCGACAGAGCGGTGAGCACTGGGCACCGATGGAACAGGTATTCCATCTCGACTGACTGCTGAATCAACCAGGACACCCATGCTGACCGTCATCTGCGATACCCCTGGCGTACTGCGCGCCGAACAACGTGCTCTCCCGACTCGCCAGGACGACGAGGTGCTGCTTCGGGTCAAGCGCGTCGGCGTGTGCGGGACCGACCTCCACATTTTCACCGGCAACCAGCCCTACCTGCAGTACCCGCGCGTGATGGGCCACGAGCTGTCGGGCATCGTCGAGCACGCGCCGGTGGGCAGCGCGCTGGCCTCTGGCGATCCCGTCTTCGTGATGCCGTATCTCTCGTGCGGTCGTTGCGTGGCCTGTCGCCATGGCAAGACCAACTGCTGCGTGAACATCCAGGTCCTGGGCGTGCATCGGGACGGTGCGTTCACCGAGTACCTCAGCGTGCCGCAGCAGTTCGTGCATCGGGCCGATGGCGTGACGCTCGACCAGGCGGCGATGGTCGAGTTTCTCGCCATTGGCGCGCACGCAACGCGACGTGCCGAGGTCCAAGCAGGTCAACGCGTACTGGTCGTGGGTGTCGGGCCGATCGGCATGGCTGCGCTGATCTTTTCGCGCCTGCGCGGCGCCGCCGTGACCGTGCTCGACACGCGCGCGGAACGCATCGCCTTCTGCCGGGATCGGCTCGGCGCCCATGCCGGCGTGCTGATCGGGCCCGACGACGAGGCCGAGCTGGCACGTCTCACGGACGGTGACTTCTTCGACGTCGTGTTCGACGCGACAGGCAATCCACGTGCGATGGAACGCGGCTTCAAGTTCATCGCGCACGGCGGCAAGTACGTGTTGATCTCGATCGTCAACGCCAACATCACCTTCTCGGACCCTGAGTTCCACAAGCGCGAGGCGACGCTGCTGGGCAGCCGCAACGCGACGATGGAAG
>JBDUAG010000409.1:0-4111 GCA_040004785.1 Burkholderiales bacterium
GGCCTGCATCTGCGCGGCGTTGGTGACCGTCACGGCCGCGACGCTGCCGCCACCGATGACCTGACCGGCAAAGCCACCGCTCTGGTTGTCCGTCGCGGATGCAGGTGCAGGTGCATGTGCTGATGAAGCAATTCCGACAGCGCTGTCTGACGAGGACCCGCCTCCCCCGCATGCAGCCGCGCCCGCACTGAGGGCGGCGATCACGACGAGGCGGGTGCGTGACGAGATGTTCGACAGTCGCGACATTCTTTGACCTGTTGGTTGAGTTTTTTTGGGTGGCAAGCGCTGAATCGACTGCGGCACCGTTGCGTGGAAGCAGTCGCTCCACGCACGACTTGAAGCTGGTGCGGCGCATCGAAGACAAACAGCGCCAGATGGCTGCCGAAGTCACGGTCTCGCAATTCGCGCGCCAGAGACGCGTCGACGACGCTGGATCGAGCCGCCGCTCTCGCTGCGCCAGGTCAGGCACGACGGGAAGCAGGGCTCTGCGTGGCGCTCATGAGGGCGCACTGCCGCGCTGATCACGGACCATGGCGGAGTGCAGTTCACACCGCCATGGTCCTTCGCTCAGGATTTGATGAACGTCAGCAGGTCGGCGTTGAACTTGTCCTTGTGCGTGTCGGTCAGCCCGTGCGGTGCGCCGGGGTAGACGATGAGCTTGTTGTTCTTCACCAGCTTGGCCGACGCCAGGCCTGAGGCCTCGATCGGCACGATCTGGTCGTCGTCGCCATGAACGATCAGCGTCGGCACATCGAACTTTTTCAAGTCCTCGGTGAAGTCGGTCTCCGAGAACGCCTTGATCGAGTCGTAGGTGTTCTTGTGGCCGCCGAGCATGCCCTGCGCCCACCAAGAGTCGATCAGTCCCTGCGAGGCCTTGGCGCCCGGCCGGTTGAAGCCGAAGAAGGGACCCGAGGGCACGTCCTTGTAGAACTGCGATCGATTCGCAAGCTGCGCCGCGCGCAGGCCGTCGAACACCTCGATCGGCAGGCCACCGGGGTTGGCGGCCGTCTTCAGCATCTGCGGCGGCACGGCCGAGATCAACGCAGCCTTGGCCACGCGCTTGGTACCGTGGCGGCCGATGTAGCGCGCCACTTCGCCGCCGCCGGTGGAGAACCCGACCAGCACGATGTTCTTGAGGTCCAGCGTCTCGATGACGGTGGCCAGATCATCGGCGTAGGTGTCCATGTCGTTGCCGTTCCAGGGCTGGCTCGAGCGACCGTGACCGCGGCGGTCGTGTGCCACGGCACGGTAGCCCTGCGACGCCAGGAACAGCATCTGCGATTCCCAGCTGTCCGAGTTGAGCGGCCAGCCGTGACTGAACACGACGGGTTGGCCGGAGCCCCAGTCCTTGAAGTAGAGCTGGGTGCCGTCTTTGGTGGCGATGGTGTTGCTCATGGTCTGCTTTCCCTTTGAAGAAGCGAAGAGGCGTGCGTCGCACCGGACGTCGGCGCGGCCGTGGAAGCGGCGGATGCTACCGGGGAAAATCCTACTCCCGTGAGAGCTCCGGCTGCGACGGAGGCGCCGCCAAGTCCGCCACATGTTGCCATCCTCGGCGGTGGCCGCGTCGGCGCGGGTTGGGCGATCGTGTTCGTGCGCGCCGGGCGCCGGGGCCGCGTCTTTGATTCGAACGCGAAGGCGGCTGCAAACCCATCCGCCTAAGTCGAACTGCAACTCATCGAGATGCGAAGACTCGAGCCCTCTCCGATACGCTCAGGTCCATACCCGCTCGATTCATGTCCAGCTGGCTGCGTTCGGCCCGGGCTGCGCTGCGCTGCGCTGCGCTGCGCTGCAAGACAGTGCTTCAGCCCCGCCGGACATGTGCCGACATACCCCCTGTGGCCGCATTTATCGCCGGCCGCTTGAAGCGGGAAACGATCTCTTGGACACAGCCACCGGCGTAGACGGCAGCGAAGCCAACGCAGCAGACCTGCGCCTGCTCGCCGAGGTGCGCGAGTCCTTGCGCAGGCCGCGCTGGCACCTGGGGTTCGAACCCATGCTGGAGGCCCGCATGGAGGCCGACCAAGGGGCTGAACGCAGTCGTCATCTGGTGCAGGCCGGCCTGATCGCGCTGCTGATCTACGACCTCTTTCTGATCAATGACTACGTCTCGCGCCCCGAAGTCATGGACGTGGCCCTGATCGGACGCCTGGGACTGATGACAACCATCGGCGCTGTGGTGCTGCTGCTGGTGCACCGCGGCCTGCCGGCGTTCTGGCGCGACTGGTTGATGGCTGGCACCGGCGTGCTCGCCATGGCGATTTCAAGCTGGATCTTCCACCAAACACGTTCCGCGGCCGCGGCCTACGACCCCTTCGTCTTCAGCCTCATTCTGATGGCTACCAACATTGCCTTTCCGCTTCGCTTCGTCGCGGCCAGCGTCAGCTCGGCGCTCGCGCTGGCAGTGGCAGCTGTAGGCGTGCTGGGCCACCCCTTGATGCCCCAGAGTGCCGCAGGATTCGCGCTGGGCCTGCTGCTGGGCACGGCAGTGTTCACGGTGCTGGCGGCGTATCGCATCGAGCGCGGCGCCCGGCAGTCCTATCTGCTGCTGCTGCGAGAGGAACTGCGCACCCGTTCGGCGCAGCGGTCCGCAACGGCCTATGCCAGGATCTCGCAGACCGACCCGCTGACGAAACTGGACAATCGGCGGGCGTTCGACGAAGCGCTTCAGCTGCGCTGGGAAGCCGCGCTGCCACAGGGCGAAAGCCTGTGTCTGCTCATGATCGACGTTGACCACTTCAAGCGCTACAACGACCACCTGGGTCATCCGGCCGGTGACGAGTGCCTGCGGCGTGTGGCGGCGGCTCTGCGCGGCGCCACGCGCCCCGAGGATCTGCTGGCGCGCATCGGTGGCGAGGAATTCGCGCTGCTGCCGGCCGACGGATCGATGCAGATAGCGGCAGCCCTGGCCAGCCGGCTTTGCAAGGCGGTCGAAACCATGGCGCTGCCCCACGACGGGCAGGACGGCCAAGCCGTGGTCACCGTCAGCGTTGGCCTGGCCGGGCTGCGCACCTGCAGCGACCGTGCACCAGCGGATCTGTTGGAGGAGGCCGACCGACAGCTCTACGTCGCCAAGCGGACAGGCCGCAACCGATGGGTTTGTGCCGACCCTGCACTGTCAGCGGCACGACTTCGAAGTCCGGAAACGGCGCCGACGAATCGCGGCGACCTTCAGATCGGCGACCCGGCGCTTGATCAACTGCTGCACGCGCATCTTGTGGAACCGCTGTACCCTCCCGACCAGCAACGAGCAGCTTCATCGATGCCGCCCCATCGCGAGTGAACTGGTCGCTACGCGTTGGAGTGCAGACATATCACAGCAGTGGATGACAACGAAAGCAACGATCTTGGGCACGGCATTCGTGTGTTCGGGTTGCGTGCCGACTCCGACGACAGCTTACGTCGCAGACCCTGCGCCAGGCGCGCCGATTTACGAGTCGTGCTCGCTCAATAGCAACGTCCCAGTCGGCATCGCCCTCGATGTGTAAGGCGTACGCGCAAACGTCTCACTGATGCGCAACAACCACGGCGGTTTCGTAGAGGTTCGATTCGACGTCCATGGTGCCCGTGGGCACACCCCTGGTCGGCGGTGACACAGCGATCATCGAGCGCCATCGAGGCATGCCCGTGCGGACATCGACGCCAATGACCTCTGGGTCACGCTTCCATCACTCAGGATCAACGGCGTGCCGGCTGATGTACCCGAGCTGCACTTCCATCGAAGGCAGATGCTTGCGATCGCACCGCTGAACTGCTGAAGTTCATGCCCGGCGACACGTACTGCAGCATCGACTGCCAGGCAGATGGCGTGTAGCTGCCGCAGGGCGCCTCGGATCGACCGGCCTGAACCGCTGTGGTAGGTACAAAGGTCTTCGAAGGTCGGCGCCATTCCACTTGACGGATCTCCCTGACCCCGTGCACCACGCTCGCGACCCCGCACTGCGACGGACAACACACCTGGCAACTGAGTGAGGTCGTAGCGGATCGAGGTCGTCCTGCATAGGAAATCGACCTAGTTCCGCGTGGGCAATCGCCCCACCGCCGTGCGGGGCAGGCGCTCTAGCCCGAACTTTGACGGTGTCCCGAACGTAAGTCCGCGCCCGCATTGACCTTT